>NZ_CANPVO010000012.1 GCF_947581785.1 Candidatus Palauibacter polyketidifaciens
CCGAGTTCCCGATGTTGGCGTTGATCTTCACCTTGAAGCCGCGCCCGATGATCATCGGCTCCAGCTCGGGGTGGTTGATGTTGGCCGGGATGATGGCGCGCCCCCGCGCCACCTCGTCGCGCACGAAGGTCGGGTCCATCCCCTCCCGCACGGCGATGAACGCCATCTCCGGCGTGGTCTCGCCCCGGCGCGCGTAGTGCATCTGCGTGACGGGGCCGTTTCCCCGCCTGGTCTCGCGGACGAGGGTCGAGGGCAGTACCGCGGCGGCGTCCCGCGGCCCGCGGACGACGGTGGCGGAGCGCCCGGTCGAACGCACGTCGCGGGCCTGGATCCACGCTTCGCGCAGGAGCGGCAGGCCTCCGCGCACATCGCACCCGCCCGGACCGCTCGTGTCGTAGACCCGCAGCGGCGGCTCGCCGCCGGAGAGCGCGATCTCCCGCATGGGGACGCGAAGGCCGCCGGGGCCATCCACGAAGACCCGCGTGGAGTTGGGGAAGGCGCCTTCGTACGGAACCGGCCGACTGGGGTCGAGGGCGGGGTCCGGCGCGAGGGCGGGGTCCGGCGCGAGGGCAGGGTCGGGCTCGATCATGACGGGTGTCGTTCTCCCCGGCACACCCGCGTCGTCGCCGGATGGGGGACGGTCGACGCCGGGCGGGAGGTTACCCCGCGCGGGCCGCGCTCCCTACGCCGGTATGAGCCGGATCAGGTTCATGGGGTACGCTCTCAATCCCGCACAAGCGGGATGCCCCCGGCGACCGCCGGGAAAGATAGGGGTCACCGGCCCGTCGCGCCCGCCGCGCGCAGGGCCCGGACGATCAACTCCCCCATCCGCGCCGTCGACACCGCCGCCGGGCCGCCATCGGCGTGGAGGTCGGCCGTTCCGTATCCGTCTTCGAGCACCCGGTTGACGGCCGATTGCACGGCGCCCGCCTCCTCCGGCAACGCGAAGGTGAGTTCGAGCATCATGGCGACGGAGAGGATCGCGCCGATGGGGTTGGCGATCCCCCGCCCCGCGATGTCGGGCGCCGCGCCGTGGACCGGCTCATAGAGACCGGTGTCGCCGCCCACGCTCGCCGACGGCAGCATGCCCAGGCTCCCGACGAGCACGGCCGCCTCGTCGCTCAGGATGTCGCCGAACATGTTGCTGGTCAGCAGGACATCGAACTGCCGCGGGTCTTGGATCAACTGCATCGCGCAATTGTCCACGAGCATGCTGGAGAACTCGACGTCCGGATAATCGCGGGCGACCTCCTCGGCGATCCGGCGCCAGAAGATCGACGACTCCAGGACATTCGCCTTGTCGATCGACGTCACTTTCCTCCGCCGCGTGCGCGCTAATTCGAACGCCGACACGGAGATCCGCCGGACCTCCTCCTCTGCGTAGGTCTCGGTGTCGAAGGCGACGCCGTCCTCGATGCCGCGTGGACGCCCGTAGTAGATGCCGCCGAGCAGTTCGCGGACGACGACGAGGTCCACGCCGCGGACGCGCTCGGGACGGAGAGGGGACCGGCCCACGAGCGCCTCGGGCACGGAGACGGGGCGGATGTTCGCATGGTTTCCAAGCAGGCGCCGCAGATCCAGCAGCCCCCGGGAGGCGTCGACCTCCGTCCCATCCACCGAGCGCACCGCGAGTCCAACGGCTCCGACGAGGACGGCGTCGACCTCAACGGCGAGCGCGCGGGTTTCCTCCGGCAAGGGATCCCCGAACCGCTCGAGCGCGCCGTCACCGATCGGGGCTTCGATGATGTCGAACCGGTGGCCGTAGATCCCGCCGACGGCTTCCAGCACGCGCCGCGCCTCGAGAAGGACTTCGGGGCCGATCCCATCGCCGGGCAGGAAAAGGATGCGTCCGTCCATGCCGCTGGAGGCGCTAGCCGAAGCCTCCGCCGAATCGCTCGACGAACGTGCGCTCGCGGTCGGTGAGTGCGGACCATCCCGCGGCCTTGAGCTTGTCGGCGATGCGCTCGTACTCGGCCCGGTTCACGGGATGAAGGGCGCCCGGCTCGATGCGCCCCCACTTCACGTTCAACTCCCGCTCTCCCATGCGGACGCCGGGACTCTCGGCCTTCTTGCGAAACTGCGCCGCCGCGGAGCGCGTGGCCCGCAGCCTCAGAAAGAGCCAGCCGCCGAGGAAGCCGCCCAGGTGCGCGAAGTGCGCCACGCCCCCGCCGGCGCCGCCCAGCCCCAGCCACAGCGAGAGGACCGTCAACCCGATCACGAGGTGGCGCACCTGCACCGGGACGACCATCCAGAGCAGCACGCGGTCGCGGGGCCAGTATTTCGCGTAGCCGAAGAGCACGCCGTAGACGGCCGCCGATGCGCCGACCATCGGCACGTGGAGACCGCCCTGCGACATCGCGAGCAGGGTCCACAGGATGTGAACCAGGGCCCCCGCGAACCCCGCGGTGAGATAGAGCTTGAGAAAGCTCTTCGATCCCAGGAGCATCTCGAGCTTCCGCCCGAAGAAGAAGAGCGCGAGCATGTTGAAGAGGATGTGGGACAGGCCGCCCAGGTCGTGCAGGAACTGGTAGGTGAGCAGCGTCCAGGGTTTGGTCAGGACCTGTGCGGGGACGAGCCACAGCTCCCGGAACAGGGCCGGATTGCCGCGCGTGAGCACGTACATGAGGATGTTGACGAGCAGCAACTGGCCGACGACCCGGGTCATGCGTGCGTCCCCTCCGTCATCTTCGCCGTCATCTCGTCGGTCATCTTCGTGAACTGGCCGGCGAGCGCGGGACCGACCCCGGCATCTTCGTGCTTGAAGAAGGCGTAGATCCGGTCCCATCCGGAGGCGCGCAGTCGCTCGGCCCAGGCCTCCAGCTCTTCCGTCGAGTACGCGCTTCGGCGCAGCCGGAGGTAGGTCCAATCCGCCGTCTCGACGAGCGGCGCGTCGTCCCCATCATCCGTTTCGGCGAGGCAAAGGGCGGAGTTCCGGGCCCGGAGGATGTCGAACACCGCCTCGTCGAACCACGAGGCGTGCCGGAACTCGAAGGCGGAGGTACCGGGGTTCGGAAGCTGGTCCACGAAACGCGCGAGCCGTTCATCGTCCCGCTTGAAGTTGGGCGGAAGCTGGTAAAGGATGACGCCCGCGCGATCCGCCATCACCGACGCCGTCTGCACGAGATACTCCGTTTCCTCCTCCGCGTTCTGCAACCGCTTGAAGTGCGTGATGCGGCGCGAAGCCTTGAGCGCGAAGCGGAATCCATCGGGCACCGCGTCCGCCCAGTTCTCGAGCACGCTCTCGCGCGGCATGCGGTAGAAGGTGTTGTTGATCTCGACGGCCCGAAGCCGGCGGCCGTAGAAGGACAACATCTCCTTGTTGGGGAGATCCTCCGGGTAGAAGCTGCCCTTCCACGCGGGGTAGCTGTAGCCGCTCGTGCCGATCCAGACCTGCATGGGCCGGATGATACGGTCCTGCCGTCGGCGGGCCAACGCACCCGGGAGGCGCCCGCATGGTACATTGGCCGCCGGCTGTTTCCAGTGGCGAAGCGACTTGCGAGAAACGAGGGAACGGATCGTGCCGAGCGGGACGCCCGCCGCCGGCCTCGTGCGCGTCACGCTGCCCGCCGCGCTGACGGAGTTCACGGGCGGGCGCTCCACGGTCGCTGTCCCCGGCGCGCCCGCCCCGGTCAGCGACATCCTGGCCGGCCTCGGCGCCGCCCACCCCGGCGCCCGCGACCGCCTGATCACGGACCGGGGCTGCCTGCGGCCTCACGTGAACATCTTCGTGGACGGCGAGAACATCCGCTTCCTGAGCGGCCTGGACACGCCCGTGCCTAACGGCGCCGAAGTCGTCGTCCTCCCCGCCGTAAGCGGCGGCTGACCGCAAGCCACGGACGACTTGGACGGCCGCGCACGGAAGCAATTGAACGGCAGCCGATGCGGGGACCGGCGGCTAGGCAGTCCCACGTGACCGGGACACCCACCTGCGGCGCCCCTTCGGTGTCCAGCCCCACACGTTGAACGGGCACTCTTGGGGGAGGAAGTCGATGTCCAAATCCCTCCCGACCATCGAGCGAACTGCTGCGTAGAGACCGCGCTTGTGAGATGTTCCTCGCGGATCGCGCGTGGTCCGGTTGAAGCGATACGTGACCGCGCCGAGAAGTACATCCGCCAACTGATGACAACGGCTGTCCCGTGGATCGCTCGGCCGCACGCGTGTCAGCTCGAGAGGGACTCGAAACTCAGATCGCAGCCCTCCGGCGACGGTGGTCTCCAGAACCTCCGTGCTGAACTCGTACTGATCCGTCGTGGCGCCAATCACCAATCGAAATCCGCCCGGGTCCGTTACGGCGAGTGCAAGGCTCTTCCTGAGGAAGAAGTAGCAAAACTTGTAGAATCCCTGTTCGGCGGTCGCCGCGCCGCTGGGCGGGTGCTTGAGTGGATACGTCGCAGTGTCAACAACCATCGCGCGAAAATCGAGGTTGAGATGATCGAACTGCGCTGCAAAATCGCAGTACCGGTCCAGTTCTCGGCGTGAACACGACTTCCAACTCAAGGAACGCTCCCCAAGGCCGCGCTCATCGCAGAATTCAGCGAGTACGACTTCAGCTCGAGCCATCGCGCGTGTCGATCCGATCAAGGCACCGAAGCCCAGAAAGCGTTCTCCGGTAGCACTCTCATCGGCATATACCGTGTACTCCCGCCCCACCAACCTTACCTCACGCTCCAGCAACTCGGGTCAGACGGACCTGAGACCGCCCGACACGTCCGCCAATAACTGGGCAGGAACTCGCCGAAACTGCATCGACCCTCCTAGCCCACGCCGCAACCGCCGAACTCGGCTTTGACGTCGCGATCACTCTCGAGGGAGACGTCTCCCCCGAGGCCCGTGCGGCGATCAACGCCGCTCTCGCCAACATCTCTCCCGACCTTAGGTCGACCTAACTCCACCCCCAAACCACCGACGAATCAACCCGCGTAGACCAGCCACTCCTCCCCCTTCGGCTCCGTCCCCTTCAATCGCCTCCTCGTTCCGTCCCGCTTCCCGTCGCACCTGCTCGAATTCGCCTCTTGTTCTTTCCATGATCCACCGAAGCAGGTCATTGAATTGCTTCTTCAACTCCTCCAGGTCACTACCGTCATACTCAATAGTGCGTCTCGAACTGAGGGGGCCGAAGTCGGCAACAAATTCCCATCGGCTGGCATCCTTCCGACATTCGCCGTTGACTTCGACATTCACGGCCGTCTCTGTTGTCAAGAAATCACTCACTATGTATTCGAATCTTCCGCGTATGTACTGCACCTCCATGGGAATCGGGAACTCGTCAACCTCGAGATCCTCCCACAAATGCGTGAACAGTTTCCCGTCGTCCCCCTGGCCTGCCACCTCCCCATATGCCTTGATCACTTTGGCGAAGACATCTGGGGTGAAGGCGGTGAGTTTTTTCACGCAGTACCTTCTGAGGGGGAGCATGACTGTGTCGAAGTATGTCCTGCCGTCAAACGGCGTGTTCTCACCGGCCTCACGGCGCACAGTCTGCCTAAAGATCTCGATTTCCTTGTCGATGTCGTGGGGATCTTCTATGGATTCTCCGCGTGCGGCTCGGAGATGTAGGTTGAGCGAATACTTACAGGAAGATGCAATGAATTCTATGAATTGCGAGAGAGTGTTGGCTTGAGCAGCGTGTTCAATCTCTTGAATGTACCGATCTCGGTTCGTCGTTTCGATGATAGCCACGGTATATCCGTGTCGGATGAGGATCATATTCATCAGGAGGCGCGCCAAGCGGCCGTTTCCGTCATCGAACGGATGAATCCGCACGAATCGGTAGTGGAACGTGGCTGCGACCACAATCGGATGCTCGCCGGAATCTTCTTGGTCTCGATACCAGTCGATGAGATCCTGCATCTCCGCAGCCACCTGCTCAGGCGGCGTGTAATAGTGGATCTCTCCGGTGCTCGTTCGAACGTTGTTGGGGGCAGTCTTGTATTGACCCACGGAAATGAGGCGTTTCGTGCGTCGCCCGTCCGGCGTCAGCGCTTCCATTTCGTATGGTTCGCGAAGGAGCACTTCGTGAAGTCGGCGGATGAAAACGCCGTTCAACGCGTCGCCGCGCTTGACGGCATCCTCGATCGTCTTGAAGGCAGCGTCGTGACCTTCAATATCGAGATGGTCGCGGAGTGGTTTTCCGTGAGCCGTGAGACCGTGAAGAATGAGGCTCCGCGTTTCGCCCAACGTGAGGATATTGCCCTCGATGGCGTTAGAGTGGTAGTTGGAGTCCAGCCTGATCTTCTGCGCAACGCGGGCCGTAACCTCCGGGGGCAGGGGTCGGAGCCGGTCCAAATCGGCCCTGAGAGCGTCGATGGTGGCGATGACGTCGCCGGTCATTTCTCCTCGCTTTCGGCGTCGGCGTAACGTTGACGTGATAGGAGCCGGTGCCTCGCTGGCGGCGAGACCCGCCCCGCCCTCACCCATGATCGCGGTGCGGCGTTACGGATTCCCGAAAATAGCCTCGTTGCGCCCTCGAATGCGACACGGCAAAGAATGTGACAGCATCGTTTGATCGGGATCCGATACGCAGGGTAGCGGTTTCGAGACGGCGGGACCGGTATCGTCCGCATGATGGGGGACGAAGGGGGTGTTCCTGATACGGGCGGGCGGGCGCGGTTGTGAGCGGCACCGACATCGCGATGCGCCCCGCCGTGAGCTGCGGCTGATCTTCTGAGCTTCAGGCGTCGGTGTCGAGCAGGACCTTGCCGAACGACTGGTTGGACTCGACGTAGCGGTGGGCCTCGGCGGCCTCGGCGAGGGGGAAGACGCGGTCGATGACGGGGCGGAGGTGGGAGGGGTCGCCCTCCGGCGCCGTGAAGCCGGGGAGGAAGCGGGTCGCGAACATGTCCGTGAGGGTCGCCTTCTCCGCCTTCGAGCGGGCGCGGAGGACGGTGCCGACGACGGTCGCGCGCTTCCCCATCAGCGTGCGGAGGTTGGCCTCGACCTTCATGCCGCCCATGACGCCGACGATGACGAGGCGGCCGAGGGTGGCGAGGCTCGCCATGTTCGCCTCCCAGTAGGGGGCGCCGACGGTGTCGAGGATGACGTCGGCGCCGGCCCGGTCGGTGTGGCGGGCGACCTCGTCGGCGAAGGAGCCGGCCCGGCGGTCGACGGCGAGGTCGCACGGCAGTCCGGCTTCGCGGATGCGGTCGAGCTTGGCCGCCGACGCCGTGGCGATGATCGCGCCCGCCCCGCTCGCGCGCGCAAGCTGAAGCGCGGCCGTTCCCACGCCGCCGCCGGCCGTGTGCACGAGCACGGTGTCGCCGGGGCACAGACGGCCACGCTCGATGAGGGCGTCGGCCGCGGTGAGGAAGACCTCCGGGATCGCCCCCGCCTCGGTCCAGCTCAGCGTCGGCGGGACGGGCAGGAGCTGCCCGGCCGGCACCGCCACGCGCTCGCCGTATCCGCCGCCGCCCAGAATGCCCATCACGCAGTCGCCCTCGGACCAGCCGACGACGCCGGCCCCGACCGCCTCGATTTCGCCGGCGAACTCGAGTCCCGGGATGTCCGGTGGAGCACCCGCCGGTGCCGGATAGCGGCCCATCCGCTGCAGGAGATCGGCCCGGTTGATCCCCGCACAACGCACGCGCACCCGCACCTCGCCCGCCCCCGCGACCGGGTCCTCCCGTTCCACGAGTTCGAGAACCTCCGGGCCGCCGGGCTCCCGGACGCGGATCGCCCTCATACGCCGTGCCCTCCTTTGCGCGGCGGCCGACCGGTGGCGGCCGAAGGGGCCGTCTCCGCCGCGGCAGCGTCGTCCGCCGAAGCGCTCGCCCCGAAGGCGCGCCGCGCCGCCTCCAGCCGCTCGGGCGTCCCGATGTCGTACCACGCCGCCCCCGTCGCGTCGAACACCCCGACGTGCTCACCATCTCCGATCCAGTCCATGTACGAATCCATGATCGAGAAGACGCCTCCTTCCGCGTGGCGTTCGAACACGCGCGGCGAGATCGCGTGGATGCCGCAGAAGCCGCACTCCCGCGCTTCATCCGCGCCCGACGGCTCGCGCGCGACGACTTCCCACCCCTCGTCCCGGTTCGCGCGCCCGTACACGCCCCACCCGTCCACCAGGAGGGGGCGCGACGTCTCCCGCTCCGCGATCGCGAGCGTCGCCAGCCGTCCATCCCGCGCCTCCCCGTCGAGGTGCGACCGATACAGCGCGGCAAGGTCGACCTCGGTCACGACATCGCAGTTGTGGAGCAGGAAGGGTTCCCGCGCCTCGAACAGCGACCGCGCGTGGAAGAGCCCGCCGCTCGTGTCCATGGGAGCCGGCGACTCCTCGTCCTCCCGCGACACGAACACCGGGACGCCCAGCGACGACGCCTCGGCCCACGCCGCCACCTGCCCGGCCAGATAGTGCGCGTTCACGATCAGCCGGTGTGCGCCCGCCGCGACGAGGTTTCCGGCGACGCGCTCCAGCAGAGGGACGCCGCCGAAGTCGACGAGCGCCTTCGGGGTCGCGTCGGTGAGCGGCCGCAGGCGGCGTCCCCGGCCCGCCGCGAAGATCATCGCCTCCACGGGTCCGCCCCCGCCGTCCGGCTCAGACCCGCGCGGGACGGCGGGGCCAGTCCGCCGATTCCCGGTGCGTGACCTCCACGCGCACGCCGGGGAAGCGCACGCTCAGGTGCCGGCGCAGCCGCTCCGCCATGTACACCGAGCGGTGCTGCCCGCCCGTACACCCGAAACTCACGCTCAGGCTGTGGAACCCGCGCTCCAGGTAGTTCGCGATGTGCGCGTCCACAATCCCCCGCACCCGTTCCCAGAACTCCTGCGCTTCCGGCCGGGCCGCGATGAAGGCGATCGTCTCTTCATCGAGACCGGTGAGGTTGCGGTAGGCTTCCTCGCGGCCCGGGTTCGGGAGCCCGCGGCAGTCGAACACGTATCCTCCTCCATGCCCCGACGTGTCCGCCGGATATCCGCCGGGATACCGGAAGCTGGAGATCGTCACCTCCAGTCCTCCCCCGACAGCCGACGGCTCAGCCCTGCGGCCCCAGCGTTCGACGATCGCGCGCAGCGCCCCCTCGAGTTCGGGGACGTCCACGGGCAGACCCGCCTCGAGCAACCCCCGCAGGTTCTCCGCCGCGTAGGGCACGCTCTGCAGGAAGCGCGGCTTTCGCTCGAAGAATCCCCGGTAGCCGTAGGCCCCGAGCGCCTGCAGCAAACGCACGAGGACGTACCCCGGCCAGAGTTCGAGGAACTCCTCGCGCCGGGCGACCCCGTGCGATTCGATGACGCCGATGTAGTGATCGAGCAGCGCCTCCCGGTGCCGGTCCGCGAGATTCGCCTTCGAGTCGTAGAGAAGCGACGCCACGTCGTACTGCAGCGCCCCGCGCCGTCCGCCCTGGTAGTCGATGAACCAGGCTTCCGGACCCTCCGGCCCCTGCCGCACCATCACGTTGCGGGACTGGAGGTCGCGGTACAGGAACCACGGCCGGTCGCCGGCGAGCAGGTGGCGCGCGAGCCGCAAAAAGTCACGCTCCAGGTGCGCCTCGTTGAAGGGGATGTGCGCAAGCTTCAGGAAGTGGTACTTGAAGTAGTTGAGGTCCCAGAGGATGGACTGCCGGTCGAACGCCGCCCGGGGATAGGCCCGCCGGAAGTCGATCTGCTTCCCTCCCTCGACCTGGAAGCGCGGCAGGATCTCGAGCACCTGCCGGTAGAGGGGGAGGACGGCGTCGGGGAGGGCGTCGGATCCCGGCTCTCGCGCTTCCTTGATCGCGTCGAAGAGGGTCGTGTCTCCGAGATCTTCGAGGAGCCACACGCCGGACTTCTCTTCCGCGCCGTACACCTCCGGCACGGGCAGTCCGAGTTCGCGCAACGTGCGGGAGTAGGAGAGAAAGGCCCGGTTCTCCATCGGGTCGGGCCCGTGGGCGCCCACGGCGGATGCCCCGTCACCGGCGGTGAGACGCCAGTAGCTGCGGGCGGAGCCGTCCGAGGCGACGGGGCGGATGTCCACCGGCGGTTCGCCGCGCCACTCGACGAAGAGCGCCGACGCGAGGTCGACCAGCGCCTTGCCGGGACTCATCAGCCCGCCGGAATCGCGGGGCCCCTGCCCGGCCGGGCCTGAAGGGCGCCCACGAGATCCTCCAGGCGCGCGACCCCGTTCGCCGTCATGTACTCCGACATCCCCTCGTGAACCGCCACCGCCGCACCCGGATCGACGAAGGAAGCCGTCCCGATCTGGACGAGACAGGCGCCGGCGAGGACGTACTGCAACGCATCCTCCGCGTTGCGGATCCCCCCGATCCCCATGATCGGAAGCCCGCACGTCTGCCGCGCCCGCCACGTCGCGTACACTCCCATGGGGAGGATCGCGGGCCCGCTCACGCCGCCGGACCGGTTACCGATGAGCGGTTCTCGCCGCGAGATGTCGACGACCATCCCGGGGAAGGTGTTGATCGCGCTCAGGCCGTCGGCCCCCGCCTCCTCGCAGATGCGGGCGAAGTCACCCACGTCGGGGACGTTGGGCGTGAGCTTGATTACGAGCGGCCGTTCCGTGCAGCCGCGGAGCCGCGCCACGAGGTCGGCCAGCGCCCTTTCGTCGGTGCCGAACATCGTACCGCCTTTCACGTTCGGGCAGGAGACGTTGATCTCGTATCCGAGGAAGCCGTCCTCCCCGTCGAGTCCGCTCACGACGGCGGCGAAGTCCTCCGCCGAGTGCCCGACGACGTTCACGAACACCTGCGCGCGGCTGAGGTGCTCGCGCAGCCAGGGGAGTTTCTCCGCGATGAAGCCGTGCAGACCGGGGTTCTCGAGTCCGATCGCGTTGATCATTCCGCCCGGCGTCTCCGCGACGCGGTGCGGCGGGTTGCCGGGGCGCGGCTCGAGGCTCACCGCCTTCGTGACGAGCCCCCCGATCTCGTCGAGGGGGATGAGGTCCGCGTATTCCTGCCCGTAGCCGCACGTACCCGACGCCAGGAGCACGGGACTCGGGAACTCCGCCCCGAAGACGCGCTGGACGAGGCCCGGGGATGCCGCGGCCGGGGTCAGATCGCCCCCCAGTCGAGTTCCTCCGCGGGGAAGACGGAGCCCTCGATGCACGCCTTCACCCAGCGTCCGTCCGCCCCGCGCACAACGCACCCCTGGCAGGTGCCGATCCCGCAGCCCATGTGCTCCTCCACGGAGACCTGGAGCCGGCGACCGTGTTCGCGCGCGAAGGCCGCGAGCGCCCGCAGGAGCGGCGTCGGACCGCAGCCGAGGAGGAGCGCGCCGGACGCGGGATCGAGGCCCGCGGTCACCAGCCCCTTCCGGCCAGCGCTCCCGTCTTCCGTGAACAACTCCGGGTCGTGATCCGTGAGACGGGCGATGAGCGCGGGGTCGAAGACGGCTCCGGCGTCCCGTTCTCCGTAGATGAGCCGCACGCGCCGCCCGGCGGCCGCCTCGCGCGCCGCGAGGAAGATGAACGGGGCGAGCCCGACGCCGCCTGCGACGCACTCGACATCCGCGCCCTCCGTGTCGAAGGGGCGGCCCAGCGGGCCGAGGAGGAGGGCGGTCTGGCCGACCTCCAGCTTCGCGAGCGCCCGGGTGCCCTGTCCGTAGGCGCGCAGGAGGATGCCGACCTCTCCGCCGGGGCCCGTCCAGCCGACGCTGAACGGACGCGGGAGGAGCCAGGCCCCCGGCTCGTCGAGCCCCACGCCGAGCATGACGAACTGCCCGGGGAGCGAGGCAGCCGCGATGTCCGGGCAGTCGAACTCCTGCCACCAGGTATCGCGGGCCACGAGGCGCGCGAAGCGCAGCGTCGCCCGCCGGCTCACGGGCGCCGCGCGCCTCACGGCCGCACCGCCGCCGGCGCTCAGCACCCCGGCTCCGGCGCGGGAGCGTACCGGCGCAGTACGTCCTCACGGTATGCCACGATCGCCTCCGCAATCGCCCGCGCGATCACTTCCTGTCCTTCCGTGCCGTTCAGGTAGCGCTCCTCTTCATCGTTCGAGAGAAAACCGACTTCGACGATCACCGACGGCATGCGCACAAGCGCCCCCAGGAGCACCCACCACGGGCCCTGTATGACGCCGCGGTCGGGGGCCTCGCCGCGCCGGACGCTCCGGATCGAGTTCTGCACGAACCCGGCGAAGAGCCGCGACTCCGCATAATTCTCATTACGGTCCATTCCCGCGAGGATGAACTGAACGTCGGAGGGCGAACCCGGGGCGTCATCCACCTCGGGACCCCGGTTCTCCCGCAGCGCAACCTCGCGCGCCTCCTCGGAGCGGGCCTGCCCGAGGAAGATGGTCTCGAACCCGCGCGCCCGCTCGTCCGCCGCGGCGTTGGCGTGGATCGAGACGAAGAGATCCCCGGCCCGGTCCACGGCGAACTGCGACCGCACGTCGAGGTCCACGTAGACGTCCGTCTCGCGGGTCAGATAGGGCTCGAACATCTCGTGCCCTTCAAGCTCCCCGTACAGTTGTTTCGCGATCGCGAGCACGATGTCCTTCTCGTAGCTCGCGCTGCCCAGCGTTCCCGGATCCCGGCCGCCGTGCCCCGGGTCGATGATCACGCGCCACGGCGCCGTCGGGTCGACGCGGGCCGGCAACGGATCTGCCGGCGGCGGGGGGGACGGAGACGCCGGGGATGCGGCGGACGCCTCGGATCCCTCGGACACGGCGGCGACGTGCGGCGGTCCCTCCGACACCCACCGAGTGACGAACTCCGCCGGAAGCCAGAAGGCGCCGCCCTCCTCGTAGGGCGGATTCGCAAGCTGCACCGTGCGTCCTCCGTGTCGGAAGAAGGGAGACTCCGCCTCGAACGCGACCTCTTCGCCGTGGAGGCGGGCCCGAAGGAAGACGCCGTTCCACGTGACGTCCTCGACGACGCTCTCCAGGGCGAGGGCGAGATCCGCCGCATCGACCGCGGGGTAGGCCCGGTGTCGCGCGACGGCGAGACTCACGGTGCGGCCCGAGACCTCCGCCTGAACCGTCTCCGGGGGCGTCTGCGCGTCGACCGCCGCCAGGGTTCCCGAAAGCGCGGTCTGCGCAACGACGACGGCTGCCACCGCGATCCGCCCGCCCGCGCCGGCCCGGCCGCGTTTGCCGCCGGCTCCCCGTTCAACCCCCACGCGCCGCCTCCCTCTTCGCCCGCTCGGCCTCCCGCTGCATCGTCTTCCTCTTCAGGTCCTCCCGCCGGTCCCGGTGCTTCTTCCCCCGCGCCAGCCCCAGCGTGACCTTCGCGAAGCCGCGCCGAAAATGGATGTCCAGCGGCACGAGCGTCAGCCCGCTCTCCCGCGTCTTCGAGCGCAGGCGATCGATCTCCCGCCTCCTGAGCAGGAGCTTTCGCCGGCGCACCGGGTCGGGGGCGTCGATCGTCGCCTTGTCGTACGGAGGAATGTGGAGATTATGGAGCCACGCCTCCCCACCGTCGATCCGCCCGTACGAGTCCGTGAAGCTCGCCTTCCCATCCCGGAGCGACTTCACCTCCGCGCCCCGCAGCACGAGTCCCGCCTCGAACTGTTCGAGCACCTCGTAGTCGTGGCGCGCCTTCCTGTTGCGGGCGATGACCCGGACCCCATCGCGATCGCCCACGGCTCACTCCCGGGACGCCCCGCCGTCCGCGTCTCCGGCGCTCTCATCGGCCTCCGGCGCTTCGCCCGCCTCGTCGCCGGTTCCGTCTCCCGATCCATCCCCGGATCCGTCCTCCGGGTGGTCCTCCGGAGCCTCGCCGTCCGCCAGCGCCGCGCGGTAGGCCTCCTTGGACTCGGAGACGCGCGCTTCGAGGTCGGAGCGGGCCTGCCGGGCCGCGTCCTTCCCCGCCTTGATCGCCTCTCCCGCCTTCTTCTGGCGGTCGGCGACGTTCCGGCGGAAGGCCCCCACCTGCGTTTCCACCCGATCGCGCGTCCGGTCGTAGCGTTCCCCGAGCGTGTCCCGGAGGTCCGTGAGCCGCTCGCCCGTCCCTTCTCTCAACCGGCGGGCTCCCTCCTTGAGGTCGGCCTGCGTCTCGCGTCCGGATTTCGGCGCCAGGAGCAGCGCGACGCCCGCACCCACGAGGGCGCCGCAGAGGAATGCGACGACCCCGGACGCCCGGCGTTCCACGACGACGTACGGCTGTTGTTCCTGCTCCGACATGTCACTCACTCTCCTGATGGCGCCTCTGGCCAAAGCTGGCGGCCTGGCGGCTCCCGACGGCCCGGCGACCGCTGAGGACTCGGCGAACCTATCGGCCGCTTCCCTCTACAACCCGCCGGTATGCCGCCGGATCCCACTCGGGCCGCCCATCGGCGTCGGCGATGCGATGCCCGAGATGAAAGATGAGACGCGTGATGCGCGCCGTCTTGTCGTACAGAATCCGGTCCGGTTCGTCGTTGGGACCGTGATAGTCTTCGTGCGTGCCCGTGAAGAAGAAGAGAACGGGCACGCCCTTCCGCGCAAAATTGTAGTGGTCCGAGCGAAAATAGAAGTTCTCCTCCGGCCACGGGTCGTCGATCATCTCGAGCCCGAGCTCCGGGTGCTCCCGCAGCGTCTGGCGAAGTGTCGTGCCGAGCGTCGACTCGTCGGCGCCGATCGCCACGACGGTGTCGCGCCAGTTTCGTCCGATCATGTCGATGTTCAGGTTGGCGACCGTCGCCCCGAGGGGAAACAGCGGGTTTTCGGCGTACCACCCCGAGCCGAGAAGTCCGCGCTCCTCCCCGCTCACGGCCAGGAATACGAGGGAGCGGCGCGGCGGCGTTTCCAGAGATGCGTACGCCTGCGCGAGTTCGATGATCGCCGCGGTCCCGGAGGCGTCGTCATCGGCGCCGTTGTAGATGGAGTCCCCGTCGACAGGCCGCCCCACGCCCACGTGATCCATGTGGGCCGTGAAGACGACGAACTCGCCGCGGAGGTCGGGATCCGAACCCTCGATCCAGCCGATCGTGTTGAAGGCCCTCTCCTCACGGAACACGGAATGTGTACGCACCGTCGCCTCGTAGGCGTTGGTGCCCGCGCCGGAAGCGAGGGCCGCGCGCAGCGGCTCGGGGAGCGCACGCGCCCGGACGAGCGCCACCGGGGCGCCGAGTTCCTCCGGCATGCCGACGGACAGCCGCTCCCGCTCGTAGAAGCGCCGGATGCCGGCGAAGTAGTCGTCCGGCGCATCGAGCGCGAGCAGGACGGCGACCGCGCCGCCATCGAGGATACCGCGGACGGATTCGAGGCCTCGCCGAGTCTCCTCGGGCGTGACCCGCATGACCGCAACGGCGCCGGTGGGCGGGTCCGCGGCGCCGGGCGTGACGATCGCGAGCGGACCCGCGGCCTCGCCGCGGCCCCCGGGAACGGCGAGGTAGTCGGACACGTCGATCGTGCCGCCGCCCGGACCGGCGATGTCGAGCAGTTGCCGGCCGGGGGAGCCGGCTCGGGAAGCGGTCAGCGGATACTCCTGCAGATAGATGTCGCCGTCCGCCGGCTGGAGGCCAAACTCCTCGAAACGGCGGGCGATGTGCCGCGCCGCCTTGTCGAGTTCCGGGCTCGGCGTCGCCCGGCCGCGCATCGAGTCGTGCGCGAGGGCGCCGATGCGAAGCCGCAGGTCGTCCGCGGTGATCGTCGCCGCTCCGGCTTCGTTCTGCGCGGAGATTCCCGCGGGGAAGGCCGCGAGAGCCAGCAGCGGGACCCACATCGCGGCGGGCCGCGCGCCCGCCAGGGTCGGCGTGATTCCCGGCAGCTTCCTTTTCATCGGCTTTCTTCCCGGAGAGACGTTCGACCGAAGGCGAGTCCGCGACGTGTGGCGGGGCTCCGCCACGTGGAGCTAGTCTTTTCCGATGACCGAAGGCACCGCAACTCTCACCTCCGCTCTCGAAGCTTCCCGGCAGCGCCTCGACCTCGCGAGTCCGCGCGAGATCGTGGGGCTTTCGCACCTCGAACTCGTGGCGCGCCATATCGTCGAGGGGTTTCTCATCGGGCTCCACGACTCGCCGAAGCGCGGCTTCTCCGCCGAGTTCGCCGAGGATCGCCCCTACAATCACGGCGACGATCTCCGCTACCTGGACTGGAAGGCCTACGCGAGGACGGACCGCCTCTTCATCAAGCAATACGAGGAGGAGACGAACCTGCGGGCCTACCTCCTCGTCGACGTGAGCCGGTCGATGGGCTGGGTGTCGGACGAGGAGCGCTTTCCGACCAAGCTTGCCTACGCGAGGCTGCTTGCGGCCTCGCTTTCGCTGCTCCTCGTGCAGCAGGGAGACGCGACGGGGCTCATCGCCTTCGACGAGGCGCTGCGGGCGCACCTGGCGCCACGCACCACGCGCCGCCACTGGCGCCGGCTGCTGGGCGAACTCACGCGCCTCTCCGCCGATGGCCGGACCGACGCGGGCTCCGCGCTCAAGGAGATCGCGGGGCGGCTTCAGCGGCGGGGCCTCGTCGTGCTCATCTCGGACCTGCTCGTGGACCCTGAGACGACGCGGCTGTCGCTGCGCTATCTCCGGCACCGCGGCCATGAGGTGATCCTGTTCCACATCATGGACCCCGGCGAGCGGGAACTTCCCGCGGAGGGGGAGGCGATCTTCTTCGACCCCGAGACCGGCGAGGAGCTCGGCGCGAACTCCGCGGCGCTCCGAAGGCAGTACCGGGAGGCGGTCGAGGCGGCGGTCGACGGCTGGCGCAAGGAGGCGCTGCGCTGGGGGGCCGACTACGCGCTCCTCACGACGGACACGCCCCTCGGGCTCGCGCTGCGGCAGTTCATGCGCAGGCGGGCCGGCGGATGACGGGAGCTAGTGTCGTGTCCCAGGAATACGCGAGCTACCGAGAGTGCCGAGGCGCCGGATTCCGCAAGGCGCTCCGACGAGGAATGGTGGCACCATTTCGAGGAGGAGCAACGCCGCGGAGCCGGATGCATCGGCGCTCGAATAGCCGTGGTATTCCTGGGACACGACACTAGGGTGGCTTGAGCTTCCTCTACCTGTCAGCGCTGGCGCTCGGGCTGAGCGTCGTCGTGCCCCTCATCCTCCACCTGCGGCGGCGCCAGACCGACCGGCGCGTGTCCTTTCCGGCGCTCCGCTACCTGAGCCGCGCGGAAGACGCGCGCTCGAGGTCGCTCGCGGCCTCGGACCTGCTCCTGCTCGCCGTGCGGATCGGCCTCCTGATCGCGCTCGCGCTCGCCGCAGCGGGTCCGCTCATCGGGCGGGGCGGGGCCCACGACCACGAGCCGACGGACCTCGCGCTCATCGTGGACAACTCGGCGAGCGTCGGGCGGCTGGACGAGGACCGCCTCCTGTTCGAGTCGCTCGTGGAACTCGCCCGGTCGGCGCTCGCTGCGGCCCGTCCGGAAGACCGCGTGTGGCTCTTCCCCACCGTCGGGGAACCGCTCGCGGCCGGCGTCTCGGCAGGGCGCGCAGCTCCGGCGCTCGGGCAGCTCCGGCCGACGGACGGCGCGGCCGACCTGGCCGCCGCCGTGGCCCGGGCGGCCGCGGCGCTCCCTGCCGACGGCGAGCGGCGGCGAGAAATCCAGTTGCTGTCGGATCTCCAGGCTTCGGCGCTGCGGACCGCCCCGGCGGCGGCCGGCGACGCCGCCCCCCTCGTGGCCTACGCGCCGCGGCCGCCGGCCGAGCCGAACGGGGCTCTCGTCGATGTCGAACTCACCGGCGGCACGACCGCGCCGTCGGGGACGGGACACGGCGTCATCGTGCGGAGCGCGCGCAGCGGGCCGGCCGCTCCGCCGGAACCGCCGGGCGCCGCCGCGGCGGAAGCCGACATCCGCCTCGAACTCGACGGACGGCTCGCCGGCGCCGCCCGCGCCCCGTGGGGAGCGAGCGCCATCCTCGGCCTTCCCGAACTCGGTCCCGGGCTGCACGAGGGTCGGCTGGAGGTGGACCCCGCCGGCGCGCGGGCCGACGATCTGCGCTACTTCGCGATCCGGATCGTGCCTCCGCCCACGGTCCGCTTCCACGGCGACCCGACGAGCTTCGTCGGACTCGGGATCGAAACGCTCCGCGATGGAGGGCGGCTGGGAGCGGGAGGAAACGGGGCCGTCGCGGTCGTGGACGGGGATGCGAGCGTCGGCGCGCCGTGGGAGGGCGCGGGGACCGTCGTCTTCGTTCCGCCCGAGGACCCGGTGGATCTCGCGGCCTTCAACCAGGGACTGGCCTCCCTCAGGATCGCCTGGCAGGCGCGCATCGATGCGGGATCGGGCGACCTTGGACTCGCGGAGCCGGAGGCCGCGTTCTCGCTTTCGGGGGTTCGGGTCCGGCAGCGCTATCTCCTTCGCGCGACGGGCGGCGGGTCGGCCGCCGACACGGCGCTGCTCCGCACGGAAGACGGCGAGCCCTGGCTCATCCGCACGGAGTCGGATGATCGGATGGCGTTGGTCCTCGCTTCGCCGCTCACCGCCGGCGCGAGCGATCTCCCCGCGCATCCCGCCATGGTCCCCTTCCTCGAAGCGCTCCTCGTGCACTGGTCGCACCTGGCCACCTGGCCCTTCGCCGATTTCGGCGCCGGGCGGCCGCTGACCCTCCCCGAGTGGGCGAGCGAGGTCGAATCCCCCGACGGGACGGTGCGCGGCGTGGAGGGCGGAGCGCGGTTTACCCCGCTCAAGGCGGGGGTGTATGCGGTCCGGGGTACCGGGAGCGACGGGGCGGGCGCGGAGACGCACTTCGCGGCGAACGTGCCGGCGGAGGAGGCCGATCCCACGCCGATGACGCGGCGCGGCCTCGAGGAACTGTTCGCCGGCCGGCCGGTATTCACGGCAGGCCCCGACGCGAGCGCCTGGGAAGACGGTATCTTTCGAGCGCGGCGGGGCCGGGACATGGCCCCGTGGCTGATCGCGCTCGCGCTCGCGCTGATCGGGATCGAGCTGTACCTGGCGACGCCGGGCCGGTCGCGACGCCCGAGCGCGGACGGTGAAGGGAGCGAGGTGACATCGGGCGCGTCGAGCTGATTCGAACGTCGTTCCTCCAGACCGTGCGAGCCGCCGGAGTCCCGGAGGCGCTCTCGCGGCGTGGTGCCCGTGCGCTAGTCCACCCGCTCCCGGGTGCGGGACCCGCCGCGCTCGCGCTCGCGCTCGACGACCTGGCCGTCGGCGCCCCCGTCGTCCTCGTCGCCGAGACTCCCGAGCGGGCCGACGCGCTCCACGAGGACCTCCGCACGCTCGGCGCGAGCGGCGCCCGCTGTTATCCGCAGCGAGAGGCCCTCCCGTACGAAGATGCGGACCCTCACGTCGAGATCGAGGCCCAGCGCGTGGAGGCGACGGGGGCGCTCCTCGGCGGGCGCTGCCGCATCCTCACGACGACGGCCCGCGCGCTCGCCGAACGCGCGCCGATCCCCGTCGGGCCCGGCACGAGTCTCGCGCTCACGGTGCGGCGCGGGGCCGCGCACCCGCTGGCCGAACTCGGCCACCGTCTCGAGGAGATGGGCTTCGACCGCACCCACACGGTGCGTGAGGTCGGGGATTATGCGATCCGCGGCGGGATCGTGGATCTGTTCCCGTTCGGACATCCCGCGCCGCTTCGGATCGAACTATGGGGCGACGAGGTGGAGTCCGTGCGCCGCTTCGACGCACTCACACAGCGTTCGACCGAACCCCTGGAGAGCGTCGATGTCCTCCCGGTCGCGCTGCGGAGTTCGGAGACGGCGGGCGACGTCGAGCGGCGCGCCCTCGTCGAGACGCTCCCTCCGACGGCGCTCGCCCTGATCCTCGACCCGGAAGGGGGCGTCCGGGCCCGCGCACGCCTTTGGGATGAGGTCCGGGACGCCCGGAAGCGCGTCGGAGCCGGCGCGGAGCCGTCTGAGTCCCTCGTCCTCCCGCCCTCCGAGGCGGAGCAGCGGCTTGCGGCGTTCCGCCGTCTCGAATTCACGGCCCCGGAGCAGGGGGCGCCGACCGCGATCCGGCTTCCCGTCGAACCTCCGCCCGCCATAGACCGCGACATGAAGCGGCTCGTGGCGGAGATCGGTACGGCGCGGGCCCGCGGAGAACGATTCGTCGTCTTCTGCGACAACGACGGCCAGGTCGAGCGGCTGGAGGAGATCCTCACCGAACGCGGGGGCGCCGCGCTCGCCCGCGAGGTCGCCCTCGCCATCGGATCCCTCAGCGGCGGGTTCAGGGTCGGGGTCCCCGGCACCCTGCTCGTCCTCACGGATCACGAGGTGTTTCGGCGGCGGTATCGCCGCCACCGCGTCCGGCTGCGCGGCGCCGCGACCATCGAGTCCATCGCGGCCATCGAACCCGGAGACTACGTGGTTCACATGGAGCACGGGATCGGCCGCTACATGGGCCTCGAGCGCGTCGAAGTGCGCGGCGAGACGATCGAGACGATGGAGATCCGCTACGCCGACGGCGAGATCCTGAGACTCCCGCACTATCGGCTGGACCTCATCGAACGCTGGAGCGCCGCCGGCTCCGACGCCCGGCCGCCGACGGTCCACAAGCTCGGCCGGCGGAAGTGGAAGCAACTCCGGAACCGGACCGTCGCGGCGATCGAGGCCACGGCGGTCGAACTCCTCCAACTCTACGCGCGCCGCAAGATGTCGCCCGGGCGCGCCTTTCCCGCCGAGACCGCGTGGCAGCGCGAGATGGAATCCGCCTTCCTCTACGATGAGACGCCGGATCAGCTCGGCGCCTGGGAGGCCGTCCGCCGGGATCTCGAGGCGCCGGTCCCGATGGATCGCCTCGTGTGCGGGGACGTCGGCTTCGGGAAGACGGAGGTCGCGATTCGCGCGGCGTTCAAGGCGGTACAGGACGGCGCCCAGGTCGCCGTGCTCGCCCCGACCACAATCCTCGCGGACCAGCATCTCACCACCTTCCGCGAGCGCCTCGCGGGCTTCCCCGTGCACGTGGAAGGGCTGTCGCGCTTCCGCACCCCCCGTGAGCAGCGCAAAGTCGTCGCCGGGCTCCGGGCCGGGACCATCGACATCGTCATCGGCACGCACCGGCTCCTCTCCCGCGACGTCGAATTCCGCGACCTGGGCCTCCTCATCGTCGACGAGGAGCAGCGTTTCGGGGTCCGCCAGAAGGAGCGGCTGAAGGAGTACCGCGAGACGGTGGACGTCCTCACCCTCACGGCGACGCCCATCCCCCGGACCCTTCACCTTGCGCTCGGCGGGCTGCGCGACCTCTCCACGATCCGCACACCGCCGCGAAACCGCATGCCGATCATCACGCACGTGCTGTCGTGGGACGACGGGATTCTGGAGGAGGCGCTGCGGCGCGAGTTCGACCGCGGCGGCCAGGTGTTCTTCGTCCACGACCGCGTCGAGACGATCCGCGCCGTCGCGAGCCGGGTCGAGAGACTGATGCCCGAAGCGCGGGCCGCGATCGCGCACGGCCAGATGCCTGAGCGCGACCTCGAGGACGTGATGCACCGCTTCGTCCGCGGCGAGCTCGATCTCCTCATCTGCACGTCCATCATCGAGAACGGACTCGACGTCCCGTCCGCGAACACGATGATCGTCCACCGGGCCCAGAACTTCGGCCTCGCCCAGCTCTACCAGCTGCGGGGGCGGGTCGGCCGCTCGCACCGCCGGGCCTACTGCTATCTCGTCGTCCCCTCCGATGTCGCCCCGGATGCGGCGGAGCGGCTGCGGGTCCTGGAGCACCACACGGAACTGGGCTCGGGATACCAGGTCGCGCTCAAGGACCTCGAGTTGCGGGGGGCGGGGAACCTGCTGGGCGGAGAGCAGAGCGGCTTCGCGACCGCGGTGGGGATCGAGACGTGGCAGCGGCTCGTCGAGAGCACGCTCAGGCGATTGAAGGGAGAATCGTCGGACCCCGTGCCGCGCGCCCGGGTCTCCGTGGACGGAGAATCGTTCCTCCCCGATGCCTACGTCGCCGGGTCCCCGGTAAAGATGCATCTCTATCGCCGTCTCTCACGTCTCACGAAGTGGGAAGAGGTGAAGTTGTTCCGCGCGGAACTCGAGGATCGCTTCGGTCGCCTTCCTCCCCCCGCGGCGCGTCTCATCGCGGCGGGGGAACTCCGGATTCTCGGGGCGGCGATCGGCGCGGACTGGATCCGGGCCTCCGACGACGACGCCCGAATCTCGTTCGAAGCGACGGCCTCGCCGCAGCTCAGGCTCCTCACGAACGCGCTCGCGGACCGCCAGTTGCACGTTGAAGTACGGCGGCTCGAACCGTTATCGTTGGTCCTGCGACGGGCGGGAACCGAGCCCCTCCTGCCGATGCTGGTCGAAGCCCTGGGGATCCTGGCGGCGCCGGGGCGCGCGGAGGCGAGGGAAACGAGAACTGCGGTGACCGCGGGAGGAGTCTAGCGTGATCGATATCAATCCTGGAACGAAGTCCGTGCGGGCCGGAGCCTGTCTGCTCACGGCGGCCCTCACCCTCATCGCCCCGCTCTCCGGGCTTCAGGAGAACGAGCCCGCGGCGCCCGACACCGTGCCGACGACGGAGTTTCCCCCCGGTGTGGAGACGCTGGACCGGATCGTGGCCGTGGTGGGCGACACGGCGATCCTCATGTCGGATTTACAGATCACGCTCTACCAGTTGCAGGGGGCCGGCGCTCGGGTCCCGCCCGAGGGCTCGGAGCTCTGGAAGGCCTTCGCCGACGATGTGCTCGAGGCGATGATCGACGACCTCATTTATCTCCAGGAGGCGAAGAACGCGGGGATCACGGTGCCCGAGGGCCGCGTCACACAGATGTCGGACGAGATCTTCGCAGAAAGGCGATCCCGGTTCTCGTCCGATGATGAGATGATGCTGGCGGTGGAGGAGACGGGCATGAACATGCTCCAGTTCCGCCAGATGCTCCGCTCCCAGGCTCATGCCGAGGGGCTGCGCCAGGCCTACCGGTACGAACTCGAGCAGCGCACGGACCTGCCGCCGGTCATCGTCAGCGAGGAGGAGGTCGAGGCCGCGTTCGAGGAGTTCGCGCAGAACCAGCCGCCCCGCCCCGCGCTCGTCTCGTTCAACCGGCTCGTGGTCACGCCGCTGCCGAGCGGCGAGGCGCGGGACAGCGTCCTGGCGCGCACGATCCGCGTTCAGAACGACTTCGCGAACGACGAAGAGGAGTTCTCCGTCCTCGCCCGCCGCCATTCCGACGATGAAGGGACCAGGGAGCAGGGCGGCGAGTTGGGCTGGATGAGCCGCGATCTGCTCGTGAAGCCGTTCGGCGACGCCGCGTGGACGACGCGCCCCGGCCAGACGGTGGGTCCGGTGCAGACGCAGTTCGGACTCCACTTCATCAAGATCGAGCGCCAGCGGGGGGCGGAGCGTTTTCTGCGTCACATCCTCCTGCGACCCGAGATCAAGGATGAAGACATCGAGGAAGCCCGGACGCTCGCGATTCAGATCGCGGACAGCCTGCGGGCGGGCTCCGACCCGGAGCGACTCGTGGCCCTGTTCCGCGGACAGGTGGCGGATGAGGCGATCCGCTTCGACGACGTCTCGCTCGCGAGTCTCGTCAGCCAGTTCACGGGCGCGGGCGGTGAGTCCGGACTCACCGCCCCGACGGAGGGGATGGTGTACGGGCCGCTGCCGATGGAGCGTGGCGGGCCCACCGAGTTCGGGCTCGTCCATGTCCTGACGTTCCGTCCCGAAGGCCCGATCGAGATCGGCGACGTGCGGGATCAGATCCGGCAGAGCCTCCGCACTCGCAAGCAGATCGACATCATTCTCCAGGAGGTGCGTGCCAACACCTACATCGATGTGAGATTCTGAGGGGGATGACCCACATGCCGCGCCTCGGGATCACGCTGGGGGATCCACGCGGGATCGGGCCGGAGGTGACCGCGGCGGCGCTCTCCTCGTTCTCGGGGATGGACGGGATCGAAGCGGTCCTGGTGGGGCCGCGGTCGCTCGGCGAGGTGGAGGATCACCTGGAAGGAGTGCCCCGGGAGACGGTGGGAGACTGGGACCCCACGGGCGGCGAGCGGCTCGCGGGCCTGCTGTCGGGGCGGGCCATCGAACGGGCCGTGGCGATGGCGCGGACGGGAGAGATCGACGGAATCGTCACGGCTCCGATCAGCAAGACCGCGCTGCGGGCCGCGGGGTACGCGCACCCGGGTCACACGGAGTTTCTCCAGGAACTGGCGGGAGCGCACGAGGTCACGATGATGATGTCCGCCGAGCGCACGCCCCTCGGCGGACCGCTGCGCCTGGCGCTCCTCACCGCGCATCTCCCCCTGCGCGACGTGCCCTCCGTGCTCAATGTGGACCTTTTCGCACGCAGATCGCGGATCGCGATCGAAGCGCTGCGCGCCTGGTGGGGGATCGAGCGGCCCCGCCTCGCCTTCGCGGGGCTCAATCCGCACGCGGGCGAAGGCGGACTCTTCGGCGATGAGGAGATCGAAGTGTTCGCGCCGGCGCTCGCGCGGCTCGCTGCGGATCCCGGCGTGGAAATCCTCGGCATCTTCCCCGGGGACACCGTCTTCCTGAAGGCGCTCTCGGGGGAGGCGGACCTCGTCGTGACGCCCTACCACGACGTGGGGCTCGCGGTGCTGAAGACGATCGCGATGAACGAAGGCGTGAACGTGACGGCGGGGCTTCCCTTCCCGCGAACGTCTCCGGATCACGGCACGGCGATGGACATCGCGGGCCGCGGGATCGCGGATCCGGGAGCGATGCGGGCCGCCATCGACCTCTGCGCCCGGTTCTGCGCGGCGCGGGTTGCTGCGGGATGATCTCGCTGAGAGATGTCTCGAAGGCCTATCCGCGCTCCGGAGACGCGCTTCGGGGGGTGTCCTTCCGTCTCCGGAAGGGGGAGTTCGCCTTCCTCACCGGACCCTCGGGGGCGGGCAAGTCGACGGTGCTGGAACTGATCCACTTCCAGACCCGACCGACCAAAGGCGAGGTTCAGGTCTCACGCTACAACTCGAGGCGGGTCCGCCGCCGGGATATTCCGGCGCTGCGACGGCGCGTGGGGTTCGTGTTTCAGGATTTCAAGCTGCTGGAGCGGCTGACCGCCGCGGAGAACGTGGCCTTCGCGCTCGAAGTCATCGGGACCCCGCGACGCGAGATCGCGGGCCGCGTCCAGCGGCTGCTGAGTCAGGTCGGGCTCGCCGCCCGCCACCGCTCGCGACCAACGGAGCTGTCGGGCGGTGAACGGCAGCGCGTCGCGGTGGCGCGCGCCCTCGCCACGGAACCGCGGATCCTCCTCGCGGACGAGCCCACGGGCAACCTCGATCCCGACGCCGCGGGGGGCGTGTTCGAGCTGTTCCGCATGCTGAACCGGCTCGGCACGGCCGTGCTCATGGCCACGCACGACGCGGACTTCGTGCGCCGACACCCGGACATCCGTCGACTCGAGCTGGAGGACGGGCGACTTGCCCGCGACTCCGCCGCATGAGATTCATGCGCGAGGCGCTCGCCGGCTTCCGGCGCACCCCTCTGCTGTGCGCCCTCTCGATCGGGGCGACCGGGCTCAGCCTCGTGATCCTCGGCCTCTTCGGGCTCGTTGCGCACAATATCGGCGGCGCGATCGGCGACGTGGAACGCCGCGTGGAGGTCGTCGGCTACCTGCTCGATGACGCCGGCTCGGAACAGGTGCGGGCCGCCCGGCGGGAGTTGGAGGCGCTCCCGGCGGTGGAATCCGTGCGCTACGTATCGAAGGACGAGGCGCTGGAGCGGGCGCGGCGCGATCTCGTCGAGTTCTCGGACGTCTACGGGGAATTGCGGGTGAACCCGCTTCCGGCCTCGTTTCACCTCCGGCTCCGGGAGGGCTTCCGCACGCCGGAAACGGTGTCGGAGACCGCGGGCGCGCTGGCGGCGTATCCGTTCATCGAGGAGGCGCGGTTCGGGGATGAGTGGGTGGAGCGGCTCTTCGCGCTGCGGAGCGCGGCGGTGGGGATCGCGCTGGCCCTGGGCGGCGGATTCGCCCTGATCGCGGTGCTTCTCATCGTCACGACGGTGCGCATGGCCATCCTCGCGCGCGGTGAAGAGATCGAGATCATGCAGATCGTGGGCGCGCGGGAAGGCTATATCCAGCGGCCCTTCCTTCTCGAAGGCGCGGTCACCGGGCTCGCGGGCGGGCTGCTGGCGCTCGGCGTGACGCGGCTCGCGTACGTCGTCTTCCCCATCCGTTTCGCCGCCATCGAATCGCTCGCGTGGCTCCCGCACCTCTGGACCGCGTCCGGCGTCGCAGCCGCCGCCCTCCTCGGCCTGCTCGCAGCCGCCTACTCCGTGCACCGTGAAGTGGGACGCGCGTATGGCCCGTCCTAGCCGTTCGTCCGGGGGGCGGAGTGCCGGGCGGCCCTGGGGTCTGCGACGCCGCGCGTGGGCGGCGCGGCTCGTCGGGGCCGTGAGCTTCGCCGTCGCGACGAGCCCGACATGGACCGCGCCCCTTCCCGCGATCGCGCAGGAGTCGTCGGATGTGCGGCGCCGCCTGGAGGAGAGCGAGGGACGGCTCGAACTCATCCGCGAGGAACGACAGCGGCTGCGCCGGGAACTCGAGGGGATCGCGGGCCAGGTCACCGGCGACTCGGCCGAACTCGTGAACATCGAACGACAGATCGCTGCTTCGGCGAGCCTCCTGGCCGAGTTCGACGTTCAACGGCTCGCGCTCTCCGAGCAGCTCACGGCCATGACGCGCGAGATGCTGCTCACGCGCGACGAACTCGCGGCGCGCCAGGTCGTGCTGCGGGCGCGGCTCCGCGACATCTACAAGCGCGGCCCCCTCCGCACCGTCGAGGTGCTCCTCTCCTCCCGGTCGTTCTCGGACCTGCTCAATCGCTACAGGTATCTCCGCGACATCGCCGTCTTCGACCGCATGCTCGTGGAGGACGTGAAGAAGCTGGAGGACACCCTCGCGGACCTGCGCGGCGGACTGAGCCGGGAAGGCGACCGGATCGCGCGCGTGCGAGCGGAGAATCGCCGGGAATACGACGAATTGGAGAGGTTGGAGCGGCAGAGGCAGGAGCGGTTGCGCCGATTCGCCGACCGCCGCGACGAGGCGCAGTTGACGCTGGCCCGGCTGGCGGCGGAAGAGGCCGAGTTGCGGGCGCTCATGGCGGGGCTGGAAGAACGACGCCGCTCGGCGGAACGCGAGGCGGGCGCGGCGTCGGTCTCGTCGCTGACGACCGGGGATCTCGGGAGCCTCGCCTGGCCCGTCGAGGGGGAGGTCTTGTGGCGGTTCGGGCCCGAGCGGGAAGGACGCACGACGATCCCGCGGGAAGGGATCGGGATCGCGGCCCCGCGCGGCACGCCCGTGAACGCGGTGGACCGCGGCACAGTCGCCTCCGTGGCGGCGCGCGCCTCGGGACTGACGGTGATCCTCGATCACGGCGGGGGTTTCTACTCGTCCTATCAGAAGCTCCGCGACGTCACGGTCGGCGAGGGACAGGCGGTCGGCGAGGGACAGGCGCTCGGCCACGTGGGCGGGGACGCCACCCGGCCACACATCGAGTTCCAGATCTACGAGCCGGGGACGGTGGGGCCCCGCGCGGTGGATCCGGTCCGGTGGCTGAGGGGTCGCCCGTGAACGCCGAGCGTCCCTGGGGACAGGAGGACCTCCTGCAACGGCTGGCGAGCGCGGTCGCGGGCCGGAGACTGCCGCAGTCGCTTCTCGTCCACGGCCCGGAGGGCGTCGGCAAGCGTTCGCTGGCGCTGTGGATCGCGCGCGCGCTCCAGTGCGAGCCGGCGGGGGCGGAGGATGTGCCCTGCGAAGCGTGCCGGCCCTGCCGCATGGCGGCGCGGCTGGAACACCCGGACATCCACCTCCACTTCCCGATGCCGCGCCCGAAGCGGGCCGCCTCGCGGGCCAAGCTGCGGGAAGCCATCGAGGCGCAGCGGCACGAGCGTCTCGCGCTGCTGCGGGAGGATCTCCACGCACGCCTGGACCCGGACGCCGTCACGGGACTCTACGTGGCCGCCGTGGAGAACATCCGGGACCAGGCGTCCCGGCGTCCGTCGATGGCGCGCAGGTCGGTGTTCGTGATCGAGGACGCGGAGCGGATGGTGCCGCAGAGCGCGAGCCCCGAGGCGGCGAACGCCTTTCTCAAGCTCCTGGAGGAGCCGCCGCCGTTCGCCTACATCGTCCTCACGAGCGGCCGTCCGGACGCCCTTCTGCCGACGATCCGGTCCCGCACGGTGCCGCTCCGCATCGCGCCGCTGCCGACCGAACACGTGGCGGCCTATGTGGCGGAACACCTCGGCGTGCGCGATGACGACCGCGCACGGGCGGTCGCCCGGCGGGCCGGCGGCGCGGTCTACCGGGCGCGCACGCTCGTCGACTCCGAAGCCGGCGAATCCGAGGCCGCGGCGGACGGCCTGCTGGCCGCCGCCCTCGACGGTTCGCCGCAGGCGCGCTATCGCGCCGCCTCCCGCTACTCCGCACGCGGCGCGCGAGGGGAGTTGGAACCGGCGCTCGAAGCCCTGCGCATCCGCCTTCGGGACATGCTCTGCGTCGCCGCCGGAGCCCCCGACGCGGCGCTCGATCCGGCGGGCGGCCGAGACGCCGGGGGCGCGAGGGGCGGCCCGGCGGAAGGCGCGGTTCTCGAAGCCCTCGGGGCCGTCGATGCGGCCATGGAAGGGGTGGGCCGCAACCTGAATCCGCAGGCGACGACAGCCCTCCTGCTCGAGGAGATGAGCGCGGCCTTCGCCGGTCGCCCCACTGGCCGGACGGCGGGAACACCGCAGTTTGCGGGGGTACTGAGAAGTTTGTGACGGGAGGCAGCTTCGTGGACGGACTCACACATCTGGATCCGGAAGGGCGGGTGCGAATGGTCGACGTGGGAGAGAAACCTCTCACGCGACGCGTGGCCGTGGCCGAGGGCCGGATCCGAATGAGCCGCGCGACCCTCGATGCCATCCGGGAGGGCGAGGTCGAGAAGGGAGAGGCGCTCGCCGTAGCCCGTCTCGCGGCGATCCAGGGGGCCAAGGCGGCGTCCGCGCTCGTTCCGCTCTGCCATCCGATCCCGCTCGACGCGGTAGATGTCGACCTGGAAGCCGAGGAGACGCCGCCGGCTTACCGGCTCGGCGTGCGGGCCTCGGCAGAGTGGCGCACGGGCGTCGAGATGGAGGCGATGGCAGGCGTCGCGGCCGGCCTGCTCGCCCTCTACGACATGTGCAAGGCGATCGACCGGGGCATGACGCTGGGGCCGATTCGACTCCTCGAGAAGCGCGGGGGACGATCCGGCACCTGGAAGTCGGATGCGAAGTGATGCGGATACGGGGGACGCGGTGAGCCACCGGGAGGCGCTGCGGACGAAGATCGAGTCGGGCACGGCCCGGGTGGGCGTGCTCGGGCTCGGCTATGTCGGTCTTCCGGTCGTCACGGCGTTCTCCGGCGCAGGCTTTCGGACGCTGGGGTTCGATATCGACGAGCGTGTCGTCCGGCGGGTGAGGCGTGGCGACTCCCACATCGGCGATGTCCCGGCGCGCACCGTCGCCGCCGCCGTCGAGAGCGGCCTGCTCGATGCGACAACGGACTTCGGCCGGCTCGCGGAGATGGACGCCGTCATCATCTGCGTCCCCACCCCGCTCGGGAAGACCGGCGATCCCGACGTTTCCCACATACTCGACGCGCTCGCGCACATCCGCGACGGCCTCCGGCCCGGTCAACTCATCGTCCTCGAGTCGACCACCTACCCGGGCACGACCCGGGAACTCCTGCAGCCGGAACTCGAACAGGGCGGACTCACGGCGGGAAAGGAATTCTTCGTCGCCTTCAGCCCCGAGCGCGTAGACCCCGGCAATCCCATCTACACCTTCACGAATACGCCGAAGGTCGTGGGCGGATTGACCGCCTCCTGCCGCGAACTCGCCGATGGCCTCTACGAGAGAGTCATCGACGAGGTCGTGAGCGTTTCGTCGCCCGAGGTCGCGGAACTCACGAAACTGCTCGAGAACACCTTCCGCGCCGTGAACATCGGGCTTGTGAACGAGATGGCGGTCATCGCGGATCGTCTGGGGATCGACATCGGCGAGGTCGTCGAGGCCGCGGCGACGAAGCCGTACGGCTTCATGCGTTTCACGCCCGGCCCCGGGCTGGGCGGTCACTGCCTCCCGATCGACCCGCAGTACCTCGCCTGGAAGATGCGGACGCTCCAGTACCGGACCCGCTTCATCGAACTCGCCGCCGAGGTCAACGCCGAGATGCCGCGCTACGTCGTGGATCGCGTCGCGCAGGCGCTCAACCGGCACCGGCGGCCGCTGAACGGCAGCCGCGTCCTGCTGCTGGGCGTCGCCTACAAGCCGGGCGTCGGCGATGTCCGCGAGAGTCCGGCGCTCGACGTCATCGAACTCCTGCGCCGGCAGGGCTCCGAGGTCTCATATCACGATCCGTTCGTGCCGCGGCTGGCACTGGAGGGCGGAGACCTCGAATCGCAGCCCCTGACGGCGGAGTCGGTCGCATCGAGCCACGCCACGGTCGTGATCACGGATCACCCGCAGGTGGACTACGGTCTCGTGCTCGAGAGGGCGCAGATCATCGTGGATACGCGCAACGGCCTGCCGAAGCGGTCCGGGGAGCCCGGCGAGCAGGCCGGTGCGGCCCTCTATCCGCTTTCCGGCCCCGCGCGCGGCGGCTCAGCGCCGGATCTCGAGCCGGTCGCCGGGATGGATCCGGGTCGAGGAGAGGCGATTCCATTCGATGAGGTCGCGCGTCGATACCGAATGTCGGCGGGCGATCAGCCATAACGAGTCACCCGGCCGGACCACGATCGTCACAGGCCCGGCGCCGTTGCTCGCGGACCCCGTCGAACCCGTTCCCGTCGACCCGCCCGTTCGCGGAATCAGCAACTCCTGGCCGATCTGCAGGCGTCGCGGATTCACATTGCCGTTCGCGGCCCGCAACGCCGCCACCGACACGCCGTATCGCTGCGCGATCACGTCCAGCGTCTGCCCGCGCTGCACCGTGACGACGGTCGTCCCCTCGGCGTTCGTCCGCGCGTCGAGCGGGCGAGTGGGCGAGCTGCGCGCGATCGATGCGCCGGGCGCCCGCGCCGACCGGGGAATGACGAGTTCCTGGCCGATCTGCAGGCGACGCGGGTTCAGGTTGCCGTTCGCCGCACGCAGCGCCGCCACCGACACACCGTACTGCTGCCCGATCCACCCCAGCGTGTGACCGCGCTGGACCGTGTGGAACGTCCAGGTCACCCGCTCATCCACGGGCACGGCCGCATACCGCGCCGCGAACCGGGCGGCGCCCTCCACCGGGACCCGAACCTCGACCTCGCGGTTCGGCGGCGTCACGTCGCGCGGAAACTCGGGGTTGAGGAGGTTGATCGTTTCCTCGTCGGTCCCGGCGGCCTCCGCCAGGACGTCGAAGCTCGTCGCGTCGGGCACGCGCACCTTCGCGTACTCCGGGATCGTCTCTCTCTCGGGATCCGGGAACCCGTAGCGCGCGGGATCGTGCCCGATAATGGCCGCCGCGATGATCTTGGGCACGTAGTCCCGCGTCTCGCGCCGCAGCAGACGGCGGTCGGCGAGATCCCAGAAGGTGCCGCCCGGCACGGTGCGCAGCCCGCGGCGGACCCGGTTGGGTCCTCCGTTGTAGCCCGCGGCCGCGAGATACCAGGAACCGAACTCGTCGTAGAGGTCCTTGAGGTGCCGGACCGCGGCGTCCGTCGCCTTCTCCGGATCTCTCCGTTCGTCGATCCAGTAGGATATTTCGAGGCCGTACTGGCGCCCCGTGCCCGAGATGAACTGCCACAGCCCCACCGCGCTCGCGCGGCTGTAGGCGTTCGGGTTCATCCCGCTCTCGATGAGCGCGAGGTAGATCAGGTCCTGCGGCAGCCCCGCCTCGCGCAGCTTCCGGCGAATCATGGGCTCGTAACGGGTCTTGCGGCCGAGGTAGGTCCCGAAGCGTTCGCCGATGGCGGTCTGGAAGTAGTGGACCCACGACCGGACGCGCTCGTTCATCTCAAGCCTGAAGACGCGCGGATCCTCTCCTTCGTGCACCAGCCCCATCGGGTCGCCGCCTAGCATCTCGCGGATGGCCCGATCAATCTCCGCCGGCGTGGGCTCGGCATCCGTATCGTCTGCCGGGCCCGGCACGACCGGGTCCTCCGGCATCAACTCGTCGTCCGGAGCCGGCGCCGACGCGGGAGCGTCTCCCGGCTGCGGGGTCGTTTCGGGTGGATCCGCCGCGCCGGCCTCGGGCGCCCCCTGCTCGACGTTCGCGTTCTCCGGGGCCGGGCCGAGTTCGGGTGTACGCTGGGTGAGCGCGCAGCCGTGCAGCACAAACACCGCGAGCAGAAGACCGACCCAATGAAGGCACGCAGGGACGAGCGTTCTCGATGATCGATAGGTCATCAGACGGCAAATCCCCCCTTGGTGCCACAACTCTGGTGCTGCTACCCCCAGGCCCCTCCACCCCGCCAAGGCGTCGCTCCGGAAGCAGGACCGGACAACACGCGAATAATGGTACAGAAGCGGATGTGCCGTGTCGAGACGGACCCGGCGGCGAAGCGTTTCAGGCGAGATGCAGTGCCGCTCGAACGCAGCAGGGTTTTGCCACGGGTTGCTAGACGTGGTAGTTGGGGGCTTCGCGCGTGATCACGACATCGTGCGGATGGGACTCGCGAAGTCCGCCGGAAGTGATGCGGAGGAAGCGGGCATCGCGGCGGAGTTCGTCCATGTCGGCGGCGCCGCAGTACCCCATGCCGCTGCGAAGACCGCCGACGAGCTGGAACACGGTGTCCGACACCGGCCCCTTGTAGGGCACCCGGCCTTCGATCCCCTCGGGGACCAGCTTCTGGGCGGACGATCCCTCCTGAAAATACCGGTCGGCCGAGCCGGCCTGCATGGCCGCCAGCGAACCCATGCCGCGGATCACCTTGAACCGCCGCCCCTCGAGGAGGAAGGTCTCCCCCGGGCTCTCGTCGGTGCCCGCGAACATGGACCCGAGCATGCACGTCTCCGCCCCCGCCGCGATCGCCTTCACGAGATCGCCGGAGTACTTGATGCCGCCGTCGCCGATGACCGGCACCCGGCCCTCCGCCCCCGCCACGCTGTCCTCGATCGCGGTGATCTGAGGCACGCCCACCCCCGTGACGACGCGCGTCGTGCAGATGGATCCCGGCCCCACGCCGACCTTGACCGCGTTCACCCCCCGCTCGACGAGCGCCGCCGCCCCCTCCCGGGTCGCGACGTTGCCGGCAATGAGGTCGATGTCGGGGAGCGCCTCCCGCACCCGGGTGACGGCCTCGAGGACGCCTTCCGAGTGCCCGTGCGCGGTGTCGAGGACGATAACGTCCACGCCGGCCCCGGCAAGTTCCCGCGCCCGCTCGAGTTCGTTCCGGCTCGCCCCCACGGCCGCCCCTGCCCGGAGCCGTCCGTGGCCATCCTTCGTCGCGTTGGGAAACTGCCGCCGCTTGAAGATGTCCTTGACGGTGATGAGCCCCGCGAGCCGCCCGTCCTCTCCCACCACGGGGAGTTTCTCGATCTTGTGACGGCGGAGAATCTCCTCCGCCTCGTCGAGCGAGGTCCCGGCGGGCGCCGTCACGAGATTCTCGCTCGTCATCACCTCCCGCACCGACCGCGAGAGGTCGGTCTCGAACACCAGGTCCCGGTTGGTCAGAATCCCGACGAGGGCGCCGTCGTCGCCCACGATGGGGACCCCGCTGATCGAAAAGTCCCTCATCCGCCGTCGGGCCTCGCCCAGGGTGGCGTCGGGTCCGAGCGTGACGGGGTCCAGAATCATCCCGCTCTCGGATCGCTTCACCCGGTCGACCTGCCGGGCCTGGTCTTCGATCGGCATGTTCTTGTGGATGATGCCGATCCCCCCCTCGCGCGCGAGAGCGATGGCCATGCGGGACTCCGTCACCGTGTCCATGGCGGCGGAGAGCAGCGGAATCTGGAGTCGGATCCGTTGAGTCAGGCGAGTGGAGACATCGACATCCGCCGGATGAACGAGCGCATGCCCGGGTGCGAGCAGAACGTCATCGAAAGTCAGTGCTTCGCGGCTGGAGCGCGGCGTGGGAGCTTCCATGCGCCATCGTAGGCGACGGCCCTCGCGACGTCAACGAGCGGCCGGTCGCCCGGCGGCAACCGCCGTCCTACGGGTCGACGACGATCTCGCGCGTCTCGGGCGGCGGGCGATCCTCCCGGGGTTCCGGTTCCGGGCTTCCCGCTTCGAGTTCGGCGAGGAATCCCCGCCCGGCCTCGCGGAACGAGTCGATCACGCGGTCGGCCGCGCCGAGCACCTTCATCGTCCCCTTGACCGCGGTGGTCGAGGCCCGCGTCCTCCGCAGCCCCCGATGGACGGATTCTGCGAAGTGCTGGAACGGATCCGCGCCGGCCGCCGGCCGGGATGCGTACTTCGATGCGAGATAGTCGATGAAATCGACGACCTCGTACTGCTTGTCTTCGGGGAGAGCCTGGAGCTTCCTCCAGATCTTCTTCCTCAGGATCTCGTTCATGCCTTCTTCGGCCATGGCGCCTTCCGACTCCGTGGTCGTCCGAACCCGCCCCGCCTTCCTTCGCCGGTCCCCCTCATACTCCGCCCGACAGGGGGCAGGTTTCAAGTACGCAGCGCGCGCGGCGGCGCGAGGGGTTCCGCCGTCCGCCGCCGCAAGCATAACATGTAGCGCGTGAAAACCGCCTATGACCTCGCCTGCGAAGAACTCGCCGCGGCCCCTCGACGATGGCTGGTCACGGGAGGCGCCGGGTTCATCGGATCGCACCTCGTCGAGCGGCTCCTGACGCTGGGACAGGAGGTCGTGGCGCTCGACGACCTCTCGACCGGAAACCGCGGCAACATCGACGAAGCCGTGGCGGCATCGGGCGCCCCGGCGGACCGGTGCCGTTTCCTCGAGCAGGACGTCGTCGATGCCGACGCGGTCCTCGAGGCATGCCGCGATGTCGACATCGTGCTGCACCAGGCCGCGCTGGGTTCGGTGCCCCGATCCGTCAAGGAGCCGCAGGAGACGTACGCCCGCAACGTCGAGGGGTTCATCAACGTGCTGGACGCGGCCCGCGACGCCGGCGTTTCCCGCCTCATCTACGCCTCCTCGAGTTCGGTGTACGGGGACTCGCCCTACCTCCCGAAGGTGGAGGCCCGCATCGGAAACCCGTCCTCCCCTTATGCGGCCACGAAGCGCGTCAACGAGTTGTACGCGGAGATGTACCGCCGCAGCTACAACATCGAGGTCGTCGGACTCCGCTACTTCAACGTCTTCGGCAGGAGGCAGGCACCCGACGGACCTTACGCCGCGGTCATACCGCGCTGGACCCTGAGGATGCTCGCGGGAGAGCCGTGCCAGATCTTCGGGGACGGGAAGACGACCCGGGATTATTGCTACATCGACAACGTGGTACAGGCGAACCTGCTCGCCGCCACGACGGGGGCGGAGGCGGCGCTCGGCGTCTACAACGTCGCCGCGGGAGATCCGACGACGCTGAACGAGCTGTTCGCCCTCATTCGGTCGGGGCTTGCGAAGAAGCGGCCGGATGTGGGAAACGCCGAACCGGTGTACGAGCGCTTCCGGGTCGGTGACGTCCGGCATTCCTACGCGGACATCTCGAAAGCCCGGGAACGGCTGGGATACGAACCCCGGTGGACGCTCACCGAAGGTCTTCAGTCCACGCTCGACTGGTACGCCGCCTTCTGAACGGCGGGGACTGGCCTGCGGGTACCCATCCCCCAGGGCTGCCGGGGTCCGATCTTCACGTCTGGAGAATCGATCTCTCCGCCTGTGACGGTTCCGGCGGCGACGCCCTCCTGAGTCCGGACGAGCGGGCCCGCGCCGAGCGACTCGTCAACGCGAAGGCACGCGCCCGCTTCCGTTGCGCCCGCATCGCCCTGCGACGCCTCCTCTCCGGGTATATGCGCGTCCCGCCCGGCAAGTTGGCGCTGGAGTACGGAGAGCACGGAAAGCCTCGGCTGTTACGAGGGAGCGACGGGGCCGGCGATGCTCCCCCCTTCTTCTTCAACCTCAGCCACTCGGGCGGACTCGCGCTCTGCGCGGTGGGCCAGATTGGCGAGATCGGAGTGGACATCGAACGCATCCGGCCGCTCAGCTACCCGGGGGATCTCGCCCGCGACCACCTCTCCCCCGAGGAACGGCGCCTCCGGTCCGACTGGGAGACCCCGGCGGCGAGGCCGGAGTTCTTCCGGATCTGGGCCCGGAAGGAGTCTATCCTCAAGGCCGCCGGACTCGGTTTATCGCGTCCGCTGGGCCGCGTCGACACGATTCGCGGGGAACTCGACGGGCGTTCGTGGTGGTTGATCGACCTCTTCCCCGGGGAAGGTTTCACGGGCGCCGTGGCATGCGCCCGGAGGCCGGAGACCGTCCGGCGGTGGAGCTGGCGGTGACCGCCGCGGGGTCGCCGATCGTTCGGCGGCGGCGGGCGAGGTTGACGATGGCCTATCCGCTCCCCATAGTGCCTCGCGACATTGCGGGTCGTGCCCGACCGCCAGGCGCGGAGCCGGACGTACGAACCCCCCCTCAGTACGCCCCCAAGTGACCCGGAGGTCGCGCCATGTCCGACGCCGTTTTTGCGGCACCCAGTGAACACCCCTCGCACATTCGATACGACGACTACGGGAGCACCGTCGCCACCGGCGACCGGGACGCGATCCTGAAGCTCTGCGAGGATCTGAACGTCCGTTTCCTTCGTCTCATCTTCATCGACATCGACGGCTTCGCGAAGAACGTCGAGGTTCCGGCGAGCAAGCTCGAAGACGGGTTCGACGCCAAGGTCATGTTCGACGGATCGTCGATCGGCGGCTACGTCCGCATCGAGGAGAGCGACATGCTCCTCAGGCCCGATCTGGACACGTTCCGGGTCTTCCCGTGGGGGAACCCGGACGCCCGGGTGGCCCAGATGTACTGCGACGTGCGGCGCCCGTACAACAAGCCGTTCGGCGGCTGCCCGCGCGCGGCGCTGAAGCGCGTCGTTGCCAGGGCCGAATCGATGGGCTACACGATGTTCTCCGCCGTCGAGGCCGAGTTCTTCCTCTTCAAGACGAACGAGGACGGCAGCTGCAATTTCATCACCGACGACGATGGCGGGTACTTCGACCTCACGCCGTCGGACCTCGCCGAGCGGGCGCGACGCGAGATGGTCACCGCCATGGAGGCGATGGGCCTCGATATCGAGGCCGCGCACCACGAAGTCGCCGAGGGCCAGCACGAGATCGACTACAAGTACGGCGAGGCGCTGCGCACCGCCGACGACCTCATGACCTTCAAGTTCATCGTCCGGAACGTCGCGCACGCGCACGGGCTCCACGCGACGTTCATGCCGAAGCCGATCTTCGGCGCGAACGGCTCCGGCATGCACACGCACCAGTCGCTGTTCAAGGACGGGAAGAACATCTTCCACGACGCGAACGCCGACTACGAGCTGGCGGAGGTCATGCTCCACTACATCGGCGGCCTGAAGAAGCACGCGCGGGCCATCGCGGCGGTCACCAACCCGATCGTGAACAGCTACAAGCGGCTCGTGCCCGGCTACGAGGCGCCGATCTCCATCGCCTGGTCGCAGCGGAACCGCTCGCCGATGATCCGCATCCCCGAGCAGCGAGGCGTCGGCACGCGGCTCGAGTTCCGCATGCCCGACCCGTCCTGCAACGGCTACCTGGCGACGGCCGTCCAGCTCGCCGCGGGCCTCGACGGCATCGAGAACCGGATCGATCCGGGGCCGCCGCTCGACACGAACGTGTGGCAGCTGACCGACGAGCAGCGCGCGGAGATCGGACTCGAGGTGCTGCCCGCCAACCTCGGCGAGGCGGTGGAGGAACTCGAGGCGAACGACGTGATGAAGGACGCGCTCGGCGACCACATCTTCGAGCAGTTCGTGAGCCGCAAGAAGTCCGAGTGGAGCGACTACGTGGCGTCGGTCTCCGAGTGGGAGCTGGAGCAGTACGTCAACTACTAGCCCCAGCTGAGGGCGGCCGCGCGCCGGCTGCCCGAGCCGATCAGCGGTCCGGGGGTTCCAGGATCCCCGGATCGTTGACGGCATCGACGGCCACGACGAGCCCGGGGAGTTCCGCGCCCGTGCTCCGGACGTCGGCGATCACGTTCCGAATTCGGCTCAACCCCACGGCGTTCCGGCGCCGGAAGGATCTCATCGCGTCTTCCGTCGTCGACGCCTCGGCACGGGCGATGATCTGCGCCGCCATGCGGGAACGCGCGAGCTCGAGTCGCGTGACGAGGATGCGCGCCGCCCTCTGGTCCCACGGATCGTCCGTGGCCTGCGAGTAGACGCGGCTCCGCAGCCACGGGAAGTCGATCTCCTCGGCGAGGCCGAAGTACACGGCGCCGACCTCGCGCGTGCCGGCGCCCGTTTCACGGATGAGGCTGGCGATCGGCAGCAGTTCGTCCACGTAGCGGAAGGTCGCGAGTTGCGCCGCGCCGTCCGGATCGAGTCCGTCCATCTCGTGCAGCGAGCAGGTGGACTCGAAACGTTCCCGCCGCTCCGCGGTGAGCAGCTCCGGCAGTGCCTCGCGGACCGCCCGCACGGGGTCGTGCAGCCACTCGATCGCCTCGCTGATCGGCTCGCCGGGGGTGGTCCGCTGCAGGAGCCATCGAGTCGCGCGCGTCAGTGCGTCGGCCATGGCGAGGTAGCACTCGTTCTGCGCCCCGCTCCGCATCCGCACGTCGGCGACGCGCAGCCGCTCGTACAGGTCCTCGGCGTCCGCGATCCGTGACGCGACGTACCAGGTGCGGGCGACGGTCGCGGCGGCGCGCCCGGTCTCCTCCATGAGCCGGATATGGCTCGTGGCGCCCATGCGGTCCACGAAGCGGTTCGTCAGCAGCATGCTCGAGATGTTCGGGCGCAGCCGGTGTTCCTCGAGGTCCGCTGCCTCGACCTCCTTCAGCGCCCCGAACGGGAAGTAGTCCTCCACCAGTTCCATCATCGCCGGGTCGCGCGACACGCTGGACTCCGTGAGCGCATGCTTGAGATGGAGCTTCGAGTAGGCCATGACCGTCGCGAGTTCCGGCCTCGTGAGGTGCGCTCCGACGTTCTCCCGTTCGATGAGTTCCTCGCCCGCCGGCAGGTATTCGAGGGCCGGATCGAGGATCCCTTCCCGCTCGAAACGCTGGATCACCTCGCGGAATGCGGCGGGCGCGCGCCGCGCCCGGATGTAGTCGAGGCTGATCGCGAGGCTCTGGCTGTACGTGTTGCGGAGGACCTTCCACGCGACCTCATCGGTGCACTCCCGGAGCAGATCGTTTCGCGCCTCGTAGTCGATCCCCCCGCGCGACAGCGGCGCGCCGAGGAGAATCTTGAGGTTCACCTCGTGGTCGGACATGTCGACCCCGGCGGAGTTGTCCACGGCATCGGTGTTGATGCTCCCCTCGCGGAGCGCGTATTCGACCCGGGCGCGCTGCGTGAAGCCGAGATTGCCGCCCTCCCCCACGACGCGCGCCCGAATGCCCGTTGCATCGACCCGCGTGGGATCGCCGCTCGGGTCGCCGACATCGGTGTGTCGTTCCGAACTCGCCTTCACGTACGTGCCGATGCCGCCGTTCCAGAGGAGGTCGACCGGCGCCGACAGGATCGCGCGGATCAGCTCGTTCCCGTTCATCTCCTCGTGATCGATGCCGAGGCGCTCCCGGATCTGCGGTGAGAGGGGGATCTGCTTCTCCGTTCGGTCGTAGACGCCACCCCCCTCGCTCAGAAGTTCGGCGTCGTAGTCGGCCCACGACGAGGCCGGGAGTTCGAACAGCCGTTTCCGTTCCTCCCACGACGCCTTCGGATCCGGGTTCGGATCGAGGAAGATGTCGCGGTGATCGAAGGCGGCGACGAGCTGGATCTGCTTGCTGAGCAGCATCCCGTTGCCGAACACGTCGCCGCTCATGTCCCCGATGCCGACGGCCGTGAAGGGCTCGTTCTCGTAGTCGATGTCCGCTTCCCGGAAGTGGCGCTTCACGCACTCCCACGCACCGCGGGCCGTGATCCCCTCTTTCTTGTGGTCGTACCCCTGCGATCCGCCCGAAGCGAAGGCGTCATCGAGCCAGAAGCCCGCTTCCGCCGCGAGTTCGTTGGCCGTATCCGAGTTCTTCGCCGTCCCCTTGTCCGCCGCAACGACAAGGTACGGGTCGGGCCCGTCGTGGATCACCATTCCCCGGGGTCGCGTCACCTCGCCATCGACGACATCGTCCGAGACTTCCAGCAGACCGCGAATGAAGTCCCGGTAGCTGTCCAGCCCCGCCGCAAGCCGCGCCTCCCGATCCTCCGGGAGGCCCTTCACGATGAAGGCGCCCTTCGCACCGCCGGGCACGATGACGGCGTTCTTCACCCGCTGCGTCTTCACGAGCCCCAGCACTTCCACCCGGAAGTCCCCGTAGCGGTCGCTCCACCGGATCCCGCCCCGCGCCACGTCGTCCATGCGCAGGTGGGCGGCCTCCGTCCGAGGGCCGCGCAGGTAGACCTCGTGCTTCGGCTTCGGCTCCGGAATGAAGTCGACGGGCCGGCTCGAGATCTTGAGCGCGAGAAGGGGCGAACGGCGCCGCTCGCCCCGGTAGTGGTTCGTGCGCACGGTCGCGTGGACCAGTTCCATCATCCGCCGCAACGTCCGGTCGTCCTCGATTCCGCGTACCGAGGCCAGCCCGCGCGCGAACTCGCGCTTCAGACGCCGCATCGCGGCGGCCGCGCCCTCCTGCGCCTCCGGATCGAAGCGCGCCTCGAAGGCCCGGAAGATGCAGCGCGCGATATCGGGGTACGCCGTGAGCGGAAACTGGCCGCCCGTGGGAGCGGCAACGGCGCCGATGCGGAACGTGTAGCCCGCGTAGGCCCGAAGGACCGATACCTCCCGCCATGTGAGACCGGCCGTCACGACGAGTTCGTTCAGCCGGTCGTCTTCCGCCACCCCCGCCCGGATGGCCCGCAGCATGTCGCCGATCCGGTCCTGCGCCGCCGCGATGTCGAGGTCGCCCGCGCGCCGCGCCTCGGCTTCGAAGGACTGGACGCGCGCCGCGAACGTCTCTTCCGTGGCGTCGGGCGTCTCGTCCCTGAGCTGGATCGTGAAGCGGAGCGAGTCGAGCACCCGGAGGCCCAGGTTCTCGAGCGTGGGGATCACGTCGCTCAGGACGTATTGACCCTTCCGGGCGTACAGCCGCAGCTGATAGTGCCGTCCGTCCCCCTCTCCCGGGGACCGCTTGAGCAGTACCTGGCTCTCGCCCGTCTCGGCCAGCCGCGCGAGACACGCCACGTCCTCGACCGCTGTGTCGATGTCCATCGCCGCCTGGTAGCCGGTCGAGAACCGTACGACATGCGTTGCGAGTTCGTGGCCCCGCGAAGGGCCGTGGACGGCGTCGAGCGCGTCCTCGAGACGCTCCTCCCAGGTGCGGACGATCGAGCGGACCTGGGCCTGCACGGCGTCGAGGTCGACGGACCCCACTTCGTCCGGGTCGTGGGCCAGGTAGAAGTGGAGGCGAGCCTGGTCGCCCTGGCCGAGCGCGAGGTGGTAGTTGAGGAGCGTCCCCCGGTAGGCCTCGGTCAGCGCCGTCTGCAGCCGCCTCCGCACCTGCCCGGAGAAGTGGGTCCTGGGGAGGATGACCATGAGCTGGACGCCGCGGCCGAGCTGGTCGGGACGCGCCGTGACCCGCACATCGTCCCCGCCTCCGGTCTCCATGACCGCGTCGACGACCGAGCGGATCTCCTCCACCGAGGCGAGGAACAGCTCCTCCTTCGGCATCGAGTTGAACGTCCCCAGGATGACGTTGTAGTCGTGCGATCCCGGGGGCGCGGCTTCCAGCTGAAGGATCTCGCGCAGCTTGCGGCGCAGGATCGGGATGGAGGAGGCGTCCTGCGAGAACGCCTTCGCGGTGAACAGCCCGAGGAACCGGTGCTCGCCGTACACCGTCCCGTCCGGGCGCAGACGTTTGATGCCCACGTAGTCCATGCGGACATTGCGCCGAATCGGACTCTGGGCGTTGGTCTTGGAGATGATGAGAAGCGGGCCGCCCAGCACCCGGGCGCGGAGGTAGGCGGGGAGTTCGTCCAGAGGCCGGGGTTCGTGATATTTCGACTTGTCGTCGTCCCTGAGGATCCCGAGGCCGCTCCCCTCGTCGACGCGGATCCAGTCGCGGCCCGCGTCATCCGTCTCGATGTGGTAGGCGCGATAGCCGAGGAAAACGAACCCGGGGTCCACGAGCCAGCGGAGTAGGTCCTGGATTTCCTCGAATTCGGCGCTGCGCCACGGCGTTTCGACCCGCTTCGTCTCGAGTTCGCTGACGAGCGTCCCCACCTGTTCGATCATGGGGGAGAAGTCCGCGGTGACCGCCCTCACGAGTTCGAGGCGCTGCCGCACCTCGGCTTCCAGCGTCTCCCGGACTTCGGCGTGGTGCGCGTCGTCGAGCACGATGTGGACGACCGACACCCGCGTGCCTTCGGCGGAGTGGTCGCGGATGTCGAGCACGCGGCCGGAGGCATCCCGGTCCACCACGACGACCGGGTGGAGAAGATGCGGAATGTCGATCCCCGCCGAGTGGAGGTACTCGCGCAGCGTGTCGACGATGAAGGGCCGGTCCTCCATCACCGTCTGAAGGACGCCGCGGGATGGATCGTCCTCGTCCCAGGCGAGCCGGATCGCGATTTCGCCGTCGGCGGCGCCGGCCAGCAGGCGGTAGAGGGCTGCAACGTCGTCCGCCAGCGCGCGAACCGGACGTCCATCCGCGATGTGGCCGTAGCCGCGACTGAAGAGACGGCGGGAAAGATTGCGGACGGCTTCGCCGGGCGCGTCCGGGAGTCGCGATTCGACCTCGCGGATCAGGGGCCCGAGGTCCGACTGCTGCGCAGGCCTGTTTTTCATGCCCGTAGATACCCCATCGTGCAGTCAGTAGCCCTTCCGGCCGGCGCGGCCGTAGCGGTCCTCGAGGCGCACCAGGTCGTCCAGTTCCGGCGTGCTCACCTCGAGGATGACGCTGTCCTCGAGCGCCTCCATGCGGTGCACGTTCCCCGGCGGAATGGAGACCACCTCGCCCGGGAGCCACTCGAAGATCGCGTCGTTGAGCGTAAAAAGCATGCGCCCGGACTGGAGCAGCATCGTCTCGTGCTTCACGACGTGCTTCTGCAGCGAGAGGACGTGCCCTTTGTCGACTTCGAGGACCTTCCCCGCGTAGCGTTCCGTGTGGGCGTACCACACCTCGCGCCCCCAGGGTTTGTCCACGATTCGGGGCTCGCCGCGGCCCGCAGCCTCCCGCTCTCCCGCCGCCTTCCTCTCCTCGGCCGCCTCCCGCTCCTCGGTGTGCATGGGGGCAGACGTGCGCCCGGCCCCTGCCGTATGCCGTTCCATGTGTGACATGATACACCGGCGGCCGCCGCGACGCCGGACGCGGGGTCGGGCTGGCCGGATGTTCACCGCACGAGAACTCCGGAGCGGCTGATGGGTACAATTCCCGGTCGGGTCGTCGGAGACCCGGTCGAGAAAGGAGAACTCCCATTCGCGGCAGAAGCTTCGCTTTCGTTCTGCTGCCGGCCCTGGTCGTTGCCGGCTGCGGCGGTTCCACGGGGCCCGGCGAGTCCGCATACCTCGAGACCGTGGAGGTGACCGTCGGCCCCACGCTGGCCAAGTGCTACGGCGTGGGCCTGCAGTCGTGCATGGTGGTCAACGGCGCGTTCTTCTACGACGGAATCGAGGGATTCGAATACGAGGCCGGCTACGACTACCGACTGCGGATCGGCAAGTACGATCCCTGGGATGGGAAGGAACCGCCGCAAGACGCCGGCGCGTACGCCTACCGCCTGCTGGAGCTACTGCGGAAGGCTCCGGCGCCATCCACCCCTGCAACCCTCTCGGTGGGTCCCGCGCGGGTCATATGCGCCCGGAGCGATGATTTCTGTCCGGTGGTGGACGGGGCGCCGTATGACGACCTCATCAACAGTTTTGACTACGAGGGCGGCTACCACTATGTCCTGGAAACCCACCGGTATGGCGATGGCCGGTACGTGCTGAGTGAGATCGTCTCCAGAACCAGGGCGGCCGGCACCGAAGAGGAGGTCACGGTCGATCGCCATCGGGTGGAGTGCGGCGATGGCCATCCGGGGTACTGCAAGGTCTTTGACGGCGTCCCCTACCGCGGCGAGATCGTGGGCTTCCACCCCCGGCATGAAGTCGACTACCGACTGCGCGTCGAAAGGTTCGACATGTTCCCCGAAGGCATGACCGGGTCGCCGAACGTCCCGGCCCACGGCTATCGCTGGCTGGAAACGCTCGAAGCTACGCCGGGCACCTGACCTCCTCCACGACGCGGCCGCGTGCTCCGGCGCGACGTCAGGGGAGCACCCGGGCGACGCGGAATCCGTAGTACATGTCCCTGGTGTCGGGAACACTCCTGGACCGGTTGGCGGAGCGGAGGAACCACGCGGTGATGAACCAGGATCCGCCGCGGAGGACGCGACGGTCGCAATCGCCGGATTCCCAGGCGCTCCCATCCGTCGGAGCGCCCGCGTAGCTGTCGTTCCAGCAGTCCTGCGTCCACTCCGACACGTTCCCCAGCACGTCGTACAATCCGAACGCGTTCGGCGCGAAGGACCCCACCGGCGCCGTGGCTCCGTAGTCGTCGGCACACGGTCCGTCGCGCACATAGCCGGAAGGACCCGCGAACCGGAGGCGCCCGGGGCGCCGCGCGGCGCCGTTCGCGTGGCGGCACAGGTCCGATAGGTCCTCCCCCCAGTACCGGGCCGTCACCGTGCCGGCCCGCGCCACGTACTCCCACTCCGCCTCGCTCGGAAGCCGGTACCGCTGTCCCGTCAGCCCGGATAGCCACGACACGTACGCCTGCGCGTCCTCCCAACTCACGTGGATCACCGGACGACGCGCCCGACCCCAGCGCCGGTCGGCCGGGGTGTAGCGGCACCCTCCCATCCGCACGCACGCGTCCCACTCCGCGAACGTGACCTCGTGCACACCGACCGCGAATGGAGACCCGATCGTCACCGAGTGCTGCGGACCTTCGACGGCCCCCCGGAACTCCTCCGACTCCGGGGAACCCATCGTGAACGTTCCCTGCGGCACCACGACCAGCTCCGGACAGAACGCGCAATCGCGGAACGTGGCGAACACCTCGAATACCTGCGCCGGGGGCGGGTCCGCCGTCCCGGGCGCCCCGCCGCCTTCCTCGACGCCCCAGCTCTCCCGGGCGAGGACCTCGTAGCCGCCCCCGTCGTAGTGCCTCGCGAAATGATCGTTGCCGGTCGTCGCGTTCGTCTCGGCCGCCTCCGCGCTCGCCCCGAATCCGATCGCAAGGCGCTGGAACACGGAGCCGTTCGGGTCCGACGTCGGGGCGAGGCGGATCGCCGACGTGTACCTGATGATCGCGACGTGATGGTCACCCCGGTTCGACCAGACACACGAAACTTCCGTGTGGTCGCCGAGTTCCGAGCGCAGGGCTCGTTCCACACGCTGCCGGCCATCGAGCGGGACGCCGACCCGGTAGGCCAACGCGACATCGGACCGGTAGACGACGGCCATGCCCTCCCAGCCGAATCGGCGGTCGGGATCCGGTGTCCGCGGCGTGGACAGCTCGCTCCCCACGCACACGACCGTCCCTGCCTCGGACTGCGCGCTGGCCGGAACGCTCCCGGCGAGCAGCATGAGACCCGCCGCCGCATGCGCGACGGTCGCCACGACAAGGCTTCGTGGTCGCAGACCCAATCCGTTGCCTCCATGCGCTGCGTCGTCCAGCCTCCGCCGCGGCCCAACTCGTGGCGGATCGTCAGACACGATACAACCGGCGAATCTCCGCGGCAGGTGTTTCCGGTTTAGCGGCAGCCGCCGCCGCGGCCCCAGCTCATGGTGGGGGGCGGGTCGCGTCTCAGCGCTTCCAGATATGCGAACGGATCGGATCCGGCGAGCCGGTTCCGGTTGGTCACGGCCGCGATCCGGTTCGGGGCGGGGTTCAGCGGATCCGGCTCCGGGTCCAGGTCGACTGGAGCAGGCGCGGTGTCCGCCTCTCCCTCCACGGCGGGGACCGTCTCGCGGCTCAGCCGCAGTTCGGGGCTCAGGCGCAGGGGATACACCCCCTCGGCGAGCACGTTGTACGTCGCGCCGTCCTTCTGGAGCGTGCCGTCGATGTAAAGGAAGGGTTCGAGACGGATCGCGGCGCGGCATTTTTGATATACCTCGGGCCTCACGATCGCGTTGACGGGCCCGGATTCGTCCTCCATGAGGATGAAGATGTAGCCGTTGGCCGTATGCGGACGCTGACGGGCCACGACGATCCCGGCCACCCGCACCTCGCTCCGGTTCGGAAGGCCGGGGAAGCGGGCCGAGGAGACGGTGCGCTCGGGGAGGCGGTCGCCCACGAGCGCGAACGGGTGATGCAGCGAGGCGGCGAGGGAGAGGATGCGGTACTCCGCGATCATCTTCTCCATGTCGTGCGTGCCCGCGAAGCGCAGGTCCGCACAGGGGTCGTCGAGCGCGAGTTCGATCTGGCCCTGGTCCGAGCGGTCGGCGCTTCGGCGTCCGCGGACGGGCGGCACGTCCCCGCCCAGCCCCGCGGCGTTCGTCGCGAGTTCGCGGCGCCGGCGCTCCGCCTCCGTCTCGGCCTCCGGGCCCAGCCAGAGCCCCGTCTGCCACAGCAGGTCGCGGCGTTCGATCCCCAGCGAGTCGAGCCCGCCGACCCAGATCAGGTTCTCGATCGCGGCCCGCTTGAGCGCGGCCGGGGTGCGGCGCAGAAAATCGGGCAGCGACGCGAACGGTCCGCCGCGCTCGCGCTCGTCCACCACGAGTTCGGCCGCCTCCGTACCCCAGTCGCGGACCATGCCGAGTCCGATCCGGACATCGTCTCCCTCGGCGGTGCAGGCGACCCGGCTGACGTTCAGATCCGGCAGCAGGACGCCGACCCCGTGCCGGCGCGCGTCGCGCCCGATCGCATCGAGTGAATAGAACCCCATCGGCTGGTTGTTGAAGAGCCCCACGTAGTACTCGGCCGGATAGCGGTCGCGGAGCCAGGCGGACTGGAAGGCGAGGAGCCCGAACGCCACCGCGTGCGACTTCGGGAACCCGAACTCCGAGAACGCGACGACCTGCTCGAACACCTTCTTCGCGGTGGGGCCGCCGACCCCCTTCGCCGCCGCGCCGTCCCGGAATGTCGTCCAGTACCCCAGCAGCGCCTCGCGCGAGCGCTTGCGGCTCATGGCGCGCCGCAGCCCCTCGGCCTGCCCGTCGCTGAAGCCCGCGAGCGCCTTGCACACCTGCAGCACCTGGTCCTGGAAGATGATCACGCCCAGCGTCTCGCCGAGCACCTCCTCGAGCAGCGGATGGTCGTAGGGAACGACGTAGTCCGGGTTCTTGCGCAGCTGCTCGCGTCGCCGGACGTAGGGGTTCACCGCCCCGCCGACGATCGGACCCGGCCGCACGATCGCGACCTGGACCGCGAGGTCGCCCAGGTTCCGGGGCCGCACCCGCCGCAGCATCTGGATCTGCGCGCGACTCTCGACCTGGAAGAGGCCCACCGTGTCTCCCGAACAGATGCGGTCGTAGATCCTCTCGTCCTCATAGTCGATGCGGGAGAGGTCGGGGGCCTCGCCGTGGCGCGCGTGGATCGTCTCCACCGCCTCCTCGACGAGCGACAGCATCCCGAGCGCGAGGAAATCGATCTTGATGAACCTCGCATCGTCGCAGGAGTCCTTGTCCCACTGGCAGAGGACGCGCCCCTCCCACGCGGCGGGCTCGAGGGGGACGATCTCCACCAGCGGCCGGCTCGAGATGATCATCCCGCCCACGTGCTGGGAGATGTGCCGCGGGAGTCCCCTGATCTCCTCGGCCAGTTCGGCGAAGGCCCGCCAGATCCGCGAGTTCGCGCGCGCCTCGAGGCCGGGGATGCGCTCCAGTTCGGCCATGAACCCGTCCTCTCCGGGTTCGGCGAGTTTGGCCAGCTTCTCCACGTCGCCGACCGGGAGGCTGAGCGCCTTGCCCAGTTCGCGCACGATCGAGCGCGTGCGGTAGGTGGGGAAGGTGCACACGAGCCCGACGTGGTCGTACCCGTAGCGCTCGTAGACCGCGAGGATCAGTTCCTCGCGAATATCGCGCGCAAAGTCGATGTCGATGTCCGGGACGCTCTCCATGGCGTCGTTCAGGAACCGGCCGAGAAAGAGGTTCGTCTGCACCGGATCCACGTGGGAGAGTCCGATCAGATAACAGATGACGGAGGAGACCGAGGACCCCCGTCCGCGTCCCGGCGGAAGCAGTTGGCGCGGCATCGAGTCGCCCCGCACGCGATGCGCGACCTCCCGGGCGAGTTCGAGGATGTCGTGATAGACGAGAAAGAACCCGGCCAGGTCGTGGCGGTCGACGAGCGCGAGTTCGGTAGCGAGGCGTTCCTCGGCTTCGCGGCGGTATCGGCTGCCGGGGGGATAGCGGACCTCGAACGCCCTGCGGCAGACCTGGTGGAGTACGCGCATCGCGGGGGCGAAGCCGCTCCCCTTGAAATCGGGGAAGCGGTAGCCGAGATCGGACGTGAGATCGAACGCCCGGCAGCGCTCGGCGATCGCACGCGTGTTGCGGAGCGCATCGGGCCGCGATGCGAAGCGCCACGCCATCTCCCGGGGCGAGGCGAGGTGAAAGCAGGCGTTGGGGCGGCGGAGTTCGTGCGAATCGTCGACCGTCGTCCGGTTCCGGATCGCGACCAGGATGTCCTGGAGACGGTGCCGGTCGGCGACGTGGTAGTGGACGTTGCCCGTGGCCACGACCGGGATGCGGAGCCGGTCGGCCAGCGCGCTCAGCGCCCGGCCGCGCGCGAGGTCGCCGTGGACCGCGTTGTTCTGGAGTTCGACGAAGAGGCTGCCGGGACCGAAGGCGTCGCGCAGACGGCCCGCCAGTCGCTCGGCTTCGTCCGTCCCCCGTTCGAGCGCCGCCAGGAGGGGACTCCGGCGGCACCCGGTGAGGAGGATGAGTCCCTCGGGCCGCTCGAGGAGCGCGTCGAGGTCGAGCCGGGGTTTTCCGCGCGGACTCTCCATGTGCGCCCGGGTGATGAGACGGCACAGGTTCGCATACCCCGCCGCGCTCTCCGCCAACACCGTGACGTGGCAGTCGTCGACCGCTTCGTCGGACCCCTCCTCCGCGAACGCCGAGGCGAGGGTGAGTTCGGCGCCCGTGATCGGCTGGAGTCCGTGGGCGTGGGCGAACTGTGCGAACTCCATCGAGCCGTACAGCCCGTCGTGGTCGGTGAGCGCGAGCGCGGGATAGCCCAGTTCGAGCGCGCGCGCCGCGAGTTCCTCGGGCCGCGACGCCCCATCGAGAAAGGAGTAGGCGGAGTGCGCGTGCAGTTCGACGTAGTCGACGCTTCGCGAAGGGGTGACCACGGCGGCTATTCCGGCTGCAGGAACCAGCGATCCAGCATCAGATCGTGGTACGCCGTGAGGTGGGCGCCGTTCTCGAGCAGAATCGAGAAGTAGACGCGCGAGATCGGTTCCCTCCACCACTCGTCGTCGATCCGCCACTGGTCGAACACGTCGCCGATCCGTCGCCAGCGCCCCCGGATCTCGAGGCTCACGGGCACCCCGGCGGCGCCGAGCCGGACCCGCACCGGCCGCGGGCGGTTGAGCGGCCGCAGCTTCCCCGCGGACGGCTTCGCCACTCTACGCAATTTCCATGAGCGCGTGCCGGCGCTCGGGGAGCCGGGAGTTCGGCTCGAGTTCGAGCACCCGGTACAGCGCGGCGGCGCCCAGCCGCAGCCGCAGCACGCGCGCGGCGCGCCGGAACGCGGGCAGGAGTTCGCCATCCTTCGTCTCCAGCGAACCGAGGACGCGGGCCGCGCCTTCCTTCGGGTCGAAGAGCCCGGTCTGCGCGCTCGCCGGACCGAAGCGGAAGAGTTCGAGCCGCAGCGTCTCGACCGCGCGGCAGGGCCGGTCGAGCGCGATCCGCGAGCGGAGGAACGCCCCGAGCCGTTCGGGCTCGCTCGTGGGTTCCCGGGCAATCGCGCGAATGGACCAGGAACCGCCGTCCTCGAGGCTCGCCGACACCCTGAGCCCCCGGACGCTCTTGCCTCGCCGCCGCGGATGCGCGAGCGCGCGACCGATGAGCCGGTCGAGCGCGGCGTGCAGCAGTTCGAGCTGTCCGATCGGGCTCGGAAAGTCGAGCGCGACGCGAATCGGCCGGGCCGGCGCCTCCGGCCGCACACGATCGATGCGCGTCCCCCGCGCCCAGGCGAGCGCCCGGCGCCCATCGGCCCCGAACTGCGACACGAGCGCCGGCTCGGGCATGCGCACGATCCCCGCCAGCCGCTCGACCCCGAGCCGCTTCAGCCGCTCGACCATGCGCGGCGACACCGGCAGCACATCGACCGGCTGCGGGGCCAGAAACGCAGCGAGGTCGGCCGGCGCCACGCAGACGGCCGCGCCCGGCCGACCGGAACCCGCCGACCCCGTCGACCGGGCAGACTCCGCGGACCGCGCCGCGACCCAGGCCGCGAATTTCCCCGGCGCGCAGCCGATCCGGGCGCTCGCCGCGAGCCACGGCGACAGCGCCTCGAGCCGCGCCCGGAGCCCCGCGATCTGACGCTCCGGCGGGCCGTACAGGCGTTCGAGTCCGTCGACCCCCACGAAGAACCGCCCCCGATCCACCGACTGTTCGACGACCGGACTCCAGTCGCGGAAGACTTCCGCGATCCGGTCGCGCGCCGCGTCGTGGAAATCCGGATCCGGTTCGCAGAGGACGAGCGAGGGGCAGAGCGCGATCGCCTGCGAGACGATCATCCCCGGCTCGACTCCGAAGGAGGCCGCGAGCGCGCACCCCATCTCGATGCGGCGGCGGTCTCCCACCGTCGGCAGCGCGAGCGGCGGGTCCGCGAGCGACGGCGTCCGGACCCGCTCCAGTTCCAGTTCGAACCCCGGCCACCAGAGGCAGAGCGCCATCCGGCTCCCGCGACCTGCGTCCATGCGACCTTTCCAAACCCGAGAAAACCGAATAAAGACCGAAAATCGGGTCGGCTAACCTAGCGGATCACGAGTGGGATGCAAGGGGGGACATCTTCCGTCAACGGACCTCCATCACCGCACCAGCCTCGGGATCTCCCAGCCGCTGACGCACATGCCGAAGCGTCTCGGCGTAGAATCGCCCGAGCTCGTCCTCCCCTCACGCCGCTGAGGAGCACGGAGGAGCTTGCCAGCGACGGCCCGGCCACCTCAGTCCGGGGCGGCGCGCAGAAGAGTTTCACGGAGTTTCACTAACGGCTGCCCGTCTTCCAGCCGAGAGCGTCGGCCGGCTATCCTCGCTTGGACTTGACACCGATCCTCTATCGGTGCTTGGGCGAAACACCAAGATTCCGCCACGAACCGACCAGTAGCCGATCCTTGTTTCAACACCAACCTCTGGAGGAAAATCGATGCGTGCCCGTCGCTGTTTCGTTATTCTCTGTCTCGTCGCCCCGGCGCTGACGGCCATCCCCGCCGCCGCCCAGGTCGAGGACCGTCCCATGCTCACCAGCGCCGCCGCCATGACCATGATTCACGGCTGCCTGACCAAGGCGGAGGAGGAGGGGTGGCGCATGCACATCGCCATCATGGACAACCACGGCAACCTGAAGGGTTACCACCGGATGGACGACGCGCAGCTGCTGTCACAGGACATCTCGATGGCCAAGGCCCGCAGCTCGGCCCTGAGCCCGCGGTCGACGCAGCAGTGGGGCGAGATCGCCTTCGGCAACGGCGTCTCCGCCGCCGCCTTCGTTCCCGGCATGAATTACTTCGAGGGCGGGCTGCCGATTATGACCGATGACGACCAGCACATCGGCGGCATCGGGGTCAGCGGCGACACCGGTGCCAACGACGCCATCTGCGCGCAAGCGGGCATCGAAGCCGCGGGCCTGAACTAGGCTGCGGCGGGGAGCAGGGCGACCCGGTCCGAGCGTTACCAGCGCAGCGTCGCCACCCGTCGGCGCTCTTCGCCGAGGTACGCGGCCCAGTAGGTTCGACTCATGAACCGGGAGTTGAAGGCGAAAGCGGCGCTCGCGCCGAGGAGCTGGGCCGCGTTTGTGGCGCGGATGATCCTCGGCCTCATCTTCTTCATGGCCGGGTTCTGGAAGGTGTTCGAACTCGGAGCCGTCCAGCACGCGCGGGGCCTGTTCGTGGAGGCCTACGCCGACACGTTCCTCCCCGCCTGGTCGCTGTGGGCCGCCGGGGTCGCGATCCCGTTCATCGAACTCGTCTGCGGGGCGCTGATGCTGGCGGGCTGGCGGCGCCGGATCGCCGCGCTGGGGTTGGGCGGGATCCTCATCCTCGTCACCTTCGGCCACCTGCTCGCCGAACCCCTCTACGTCTTCAGCGCGCACGTGATCCCGCGCACGCTCCTGCTCATCATCGTCCTCCTCCTGTTCGAGGACGACCGCCTCAGCCTGGACGCCCGGCTCGCCCGCCGCACCGCCTCACGCTGACCGCCCCCGCCCCGTTGATACGGTGTTGACACGACGCAACACCGTGGGGCATGATCAGGCTCCGGAGACACCCGAAGAAGGACATCGAGAAGGCGCTGGCCATCGCCCGAAAGGCCGGATGGACGGTCATCCCGAAAACGTCCGGACATAACTGGGGCGTGATGTACTGCCCGGCGACCGAGACGCGCCGCTGCCCGATGTCCATCGCGTCGACACCACGCAATCCGGGCGACCTTGCCGGCAGGGTCCTGAGAGTCGTGCGCCAGTGTCCTCACGGAAAGCAATGAGAAGTCGAGCGATGAAGATTCACAGCTTCACTCTGATCGTTGAAGGCGTGGACATCCACGAGCAGGCTGTGCTCGACGCCCTCTACGAAGCCGGCTGCGATGACGCCCTGGTTGCAACAACGAACGGAATCCAGCACCTGGATTTTGGACGCGAGGCGGCGAGCCTCTCTGAGGCGATCTCCTCGGCGGTCGCCGATGCCGAATCGGTCGACGGCCTTCGGGTAGTTCGGATCGCAGACCCCGACCTGGTGTCGATGTCCGAAATCGCGGCCCGGATCGGGCGCTCGCGCGAGTGCGTCCGGCTGTGGGTGAACGGAAAGCGCGGACCGGGCGGATTTCCGGCGCCCCTCAACAGTCCTCACGATCGGTACCGGTTCTGGCGCTGGTCCGACGTGGAAGGCTGGCTGAGAGGAGCCCTCGGAGGCGAACCGTGGTCGGCCGAGGATCACCTCCGGGCCGCGATCAACGCGGCGCTCGAACTCCGCCACCATTTCCGCCAGCTCGATCCCGAGGATCGTCCCGACCTCCGCGCCCTCGCCGGCCCTGCCCTTAGCGGCTGAGACTCCTTCCGGCGTTCGATTCCCGGTTCACGGTGGGCCGATGGTGACCTCGCGTGCGCCGGGGGGGACGTCGACGCGCTCGACGGCGCCGCCGGGCCATCGGACTTCGATCGCCAGGGGGGCGGCAGAGAGGCCGAGGATCTGCAGCGGGTCGTCGTGGGAGCCGGTTCCGGACCCGGCCCTTACTTCGCGCGCGGGGCCGAGGCCGTCGGCGTACACCACGCGCAGGACGGTCCCGATTCCGTGAGGGTTCTCGACCGTCCCGGCGACGCGGACCCGCAGGCCGGGCGCGGTGCCGGCACCGCGAAACAGTCGCGCCGCGCCGCCGTTGATCCCCAGCATAAAATCCATGCGGCCGTCGCCGTCGATGTCCGCGGCCGCGGCGCCGCGCTGGTCTCCGTAGGCGGCGACACCCGACTCCTGCCCCGGGACCGGGCGGAACCCGCCGCGCCCGTCGCCCTCGAGCCATAGCCCCCGCCCCGCGTCGTAGCGCGGCGTGTCCTCATCGGTGGCGAAGAAGTTCTGGGACAGGAACAGGTCCTCGCGGCCGTCTCCGTTGGCGTCCGCCACCAGGACTCCGAGCGAAGGAGCCTGCTGCGCCTCGCGCGGGAGCGGCGCCGCCTCGAAGCGGTCGCCCCGGTTCAGGAACACCGTGTGCCGCAGTTCCGCCGCCTCCAGCCGACCTTCCGGCCACGCCCCCAGCGCCTCGCCGACATCCGCCTCGGCGTAGGCCGCGCGCGTCGGCATGCGCCCTCCCACCGGCGGGATGTGCTCGGCGAGCCGGCCCAGCGCAGCCAGCGGTGCCGGCGCGCCGAGCCGCTCATCCCGCTGCGCTTCCACGAGATCGAGGGTGCCGTTGCGGTCCACGTCGGCGAAATGGAGTTCGAGCGGGGCCCCGGGCGTCGGGCGGTACTCGGTGTTGTCTCCCCACGAGACCGCCACCAGGTCCGGACGCCCATCCCCGTCGAAGTCGCCCGCGGACACGCCGTTCCAGCGCCCGACGTACACGGACAGGCCGACCGCCTCCGTGACGTCGGAGAAGCGCCCCCGGTCGTTCCGCAGCAACCGGACGGGGCCCCACTCGACGGAGACGGCGAGGTCCGGGTCGCCGTCCGCGTCGTAGTCCGCGAACACGGCTCCGGTCACCATGCCGAGACGCTCGAAGACCGCCGCATCCCGCCGGTCCTCCTCGAAGCCGCCGCCCGGACGGCCCCGGAACACCCGGGAGGGGCCGGAGAGCGGATAGCCCCCCGGCATGACCCGCGCGCCCACGAAGAGGTCGAGCCGTCCGTCGAGGTCATAGTCGGCGACGGCCAGCGGGCCTACCGACCCCGACGACCCCGGCGCGACGCCGCGGTTGAGCGGGGTCACCGCCACGCCCGCCATGGCTCCTGCGGGCCACGCCGCCGACACGACGGCCGGCACCTGCGTCACCTCCGTCGGCGGCGCCTCGTAGCTCGACAGCCCGAGCAGCACCCTGGCCGTGTCCGCCACCGGGAGCGGGATCACGGCGGTCTGGTCGACGGGCGCCCGCGGTCCGGCCAGCGTCACGCGGACCAGCGTCCCCCCGTCGTTCCGAAACAGCGCCGGCGCCGCGCCGGCGCCCGAGCCCAGCAGCAGGTCGGGATCCCCGTCGCCGTCCAGGTCGTGCCACGCCACGCTCGGCCCCATCCGGGACAGCCGCAGCGGGAGGAGCGGCTGGCGCGCCGCCTCGGCGAACGGCGGCTCGTCGTGGATCGGCCCGAAGCTCTCGTCCAGCTCGAACCACGTGGCCGGCGCAGGGGCCGGCGCCGGCGCGGGCGTCCCCGTCTCGGCGCCCTCCGACGCCTCCGTTTCGAACACTTCGTACAGCCGATTCGCGCCATCGACGCGCACCACCGACCGGCCGCCGCCGCGCCAGTCCACGCCCAGCGTACCCTCGGCCACGTCCCCCATCGCGAATGAGACGAGCGCCTCCGAACCCGAGAGATACCCGCCGCCCGCCGCGACCTCCTTCGTCTGGCGCGGGAGTCCGGGGACCTCCAGCCACACAGTCGCCCCGACCCCGGCCGTGTTCGGCGCCTCTCCCCGGAGCCGGACGGCCAGCCGCGGGGCCGCGGCGTCGTTGCGCAACAGCAGCGCCGGGCTGCCCAGCCGGTTCACGACCGCGTCCAGATCCCCATCTCCGTCGAAGTCCGCCAGCGCCGCCCCGTGCGACACGTCCGGCTCCGGCGCCACGCCCCACGCGCGCCCCACCTCCTCGAATCCGGTCCCGCCCACGTTCCGGAAGGCCACGTTGTGCAATGGCAGCGGACGGTACAGGAGGGTGGACTCGCGCTCGCCGGAGAGCCCGGCCTCCCGGATGGAGATCTGGGTGTCCGCGTCCATGAGGTCCCGGATGTGGCCGTTCGGGATGAGGAGGTCTTCGAATCCGTCCAGGTCCACGTCGACGAAGAGCGCCGACCACGACCACCCGGACGCCTCGACCCCCGCCTGGCGCCCGATCTCCGCCCACGTGCCGTCCCCTCGGCTGGCGAGCAGCGTGTTGCGGTTCACCTGCTGCGCCCCGGAGGCCTCGCCGGGCGGCGTGTGCTCCACGCGCGACACCGGGTCCTGGGTTTTCCTTGAGCGCGAGTCGCGGGCCAGCATGTCGAGCACGAAGACATCCGCGTCGCCGTCCCGGTCGACGTCCGAGAAGTCCACCGCCATCGAGGAGGCGCTCGTCGTGGGAAGCGCATGGGGCGGCGGCAGGCGGAATGTGCCGTCCCCGCGATTGATCCACAGCCGGTCGGGACTGTGGAGATCGTTCGCGACGTAGAGGTCCGGGTCCCCGTCGTCGTCCAGGTCCCCGAAGCGGGCCGCGAGCCCCCATTCGGTCGGGGCGATCTCCAGCGGCACACCGTCGGCGTCCAGGAAGGCGCCGGAGGAGAACGGGACATGCCGGAAGCCGCCCCCGTCGCTGCCGCCGCCACCTTCGTTGAACTCATTCAGATAGAGTTCGTCGGCCTCCCCCCTCTCGAGCCGCACGACGCCATCCGCGCGCCACGCGAGTTCGTAGTGACCGGCGAAGCGCTCCACGACCTCGAATTCCCGCCCCACGCGCCGCACCGTATTGGGGAAAGCGACCTCGTCCCCGGAGAAGAGATCGAGCACGGAGCGGCTCTTGTAGCGCGTGAGGTAGAGGTCGAGATCGCCGTCGCCGTCGATGTCGGCCAGCGCGCTCGACATCCCTCCCCGCGAATCCCGCAGCCCCGCGTCCGGCGCTTCCGCGAATCGCCCCGCTCCGTCGTTGAGGAAGACGGACTTCGGACCCTCGATGGAGGTGAGCAGGAGGTCGAGGTCGCCGTCTCCGTCCACATCCACGAAGGTGGCGCCGGTCGAGAACCGGTCTCCCGCGTCGACGCCGCTCTCCGCAGCCGTCTCGCGGAACCGCCAGTCCCCCAGGTTGAGGTAGAGGGCGTTGGGCCCCTCCAGACGAGCGAGATAGAGATCCGGCCGGCCGTCCCCGTTCACGTCGCCCGCCGCCACTCCCGAGCCGTTCCCGCGCATCTGGTTCTCGATGAAGCGGGCGTCCGAGAGCGCGTTGCCGAAGTCAACTCCGGACCACGAGGGCGGAACGGAGGTGAATCCCGCTTCGGCCCCGTCCACCACTAGGGGCCGCCAGCGGGCGCCCGGCACCTCCGTCCACTGGTCCGGCTGCGCCGGAGCGGAGAAATCTGCCGGGCCGCAGGCCGCGACGGCGGCGGACAGAGCGCAGACGGCCCGGCGGGCGGCACGGCTCATGACGCGGGGGAGACGCTCAGAATCCGGAAAGGATCGCATCCGCGCGGCCGACGAGGGCCCGGTTGAGCGACAGCCACGCCTCCACCGTCGCGGGATCCGCCCAACCCGAGGCGGTGGCCGCCGTCAGCCCCGAGCCTCCCGGCCAGGGGCGACGTTCGACGAACTCGAGCACGTCCTCGAAGGCGGAGAACACGGTGGGGTCCACCTCAGTTCCGACTGAGGTGAGACGCTCGGAAACGGCGCCCCACTCCGCGCGCGTCGCCGCGTCCACGGCCAACTGGGGCAGGCGGACGGCACCGGCCAGGGAGCCGCCCAGCGGGTCGGAGGAGCCCGCCGAAGCCCCGGGTACGACCCAGGTCACGATCTGCCCCTCGAGCCCGAAGCGCCGGAACTCCTGCAGGCGGTAGAAGAGGGCGAGCGCGAGTTCCCGCTGAAGCTGCGCGGATTCGTCCGCGGCCTGGGCGAGTTGTCCCAGGCGCTCGTCCTGCCGCTCCACCATCCCCGCCAGGATGTCCGCCGCGGCGCCACCGTCGTCCGCGTTTCCGCCGCCGAACCCGCCGAAGCCGCCCAGCGCGGCCCCGGCCGCGCCGCCCACGACGACGCCGGCCAGAAGACCCAGCGCCGCCGCGCGGGCCGGCTTCACGGCGAGTCGGTCGTCGTGCGCGCGTCGTCCTTCCCGACGCCCTTGACGTACTGGTCGAACCAGTCGATCCAGCGCGCCCACATGTCGAGGTTGTTCTCGATCGCACGCGGCGTGTGCGACTCGAAGGGATACTCGAACAGCGCTGCCGTCTTCCCGAGCCCGGTGAGCGCGTGGATCATGCGCCTCGACTGGATGGGATAGGTGCCCGAGTTGTTGTCGTCCGCCCCGTGGTAGAGTAGGAGCGGGGTGTTGATCTGGTCCGCCTTGAAGAACGGGGACATCTCCATGTACACGTGGGGCGCCTCCCAGATGTCCCGCGGCTCGGCCTGGAAGCCCATCGGCGTGAGCGAGCGGTTGTAGGCGCCGTCCCCCGCGATCCCCGCCTTGAAGAAGGGCGTGTGGGCAAGGAAGTTCGCGGTCGCGAAGGCGCCGTAGCTGTGGCCGCCGTGCCCGATCCGGTCCATGTCGAT